>CAJOLL010000058.1 GCA_905235455.1 uncultured Clostridia bacterium | reverse complement strand
TCAACAGCGGACCTGTTGTATGTCGCCATTTCTGACGAATCATACTTTGAGATCATGTTGATGACGACCGGCCATTCCAGCCCTTTCGAGCTGTGAGCCGTTGTCAGGACAACGCCGGGATAATCATGCAGGCGCCTGTAGGCTGCCTGGCTCCCGTACTCGTAGAAGTCCTGGCAATACTCCCTGATCTTTGCAAACGATCTTTTGGTCTTCATCGTTTCGATGAAAGACTCATAGACTTCGTCTTCCACGTCGTCGATCACTTCCATGAGATCAAGTACCATGTCCTTTTTCTCGTCTCCCGAGAGAGCTCTGGCGACTGCAAGTTCTTCGGAGATCTCTTTGTAGAGGCTTCTTGTTTCTTCGTTGTCGGCCTCAAAGATCTTACCGCCCATCCTGGCGTTAACGTACGTCAGGAGGTTCTTGCTGTCCTTTTCGTTCTCGATCGCATTGACAAGCGCAATGGCTGCGCGCACCCTGGAGTTCTCGATCAGGAGCTCCGGGTTTAAGAGCACCGTATTGATCTTCTCTTTTCCGAGAAGATCCGCCATCTCCATCAGTTCGTACTTTGTGTACGCGATGATGGCAATGTCCTTTTCTTCGATGCCCTTTTCCAGGTGCTCTTTCACGATCCGGACTACATCCGCCTGCTCCTCCTCTTTCGTGAAGTACCCTGTCACATGAACGGGGTCTCCCGCGGGACGGGTGGCGATTAACTCCTTCGCGATCCTGTACGTGTTCTTCTCGTTGAGCTTGTTTGAAAACTCAACGATGTTCGCCTGGGACCGGAAGTTCTCGATCAGCGGGATGTCGTCGATCTTCGCCCCTCCGAGATACTTCTGGAGATCGATCAGGTATTCCGGACTCGTGTTCCGGAACCCGTAGATCGACTGGGAGTCGTCGCCGACCACCATCAGGCTCTCGAAAACAGGACTTGTCGTAAGGTACTTGACCAGTTCGATCTGTCCCTGGGAGCTGTCCTGCGCCTCGTCAACGATGACATGTTTGATGTTGAAGCAGTTGAGGTACGTCGGATCCTTACGAAGGATCTCGAACAAAAGGACTTCCTGGTCGGCATATTCGATCAGGTTGTCATCCCTCAGCTTCTCATCATAGAGGTCGTAGAGTTCGATCAGCTTCCTGACCGTATCTACCCCGCCGACGAACCGCTTGTTTCCGCCGAGCCGGTCATAGACCTTTTCGGCATCCGTTACACCGTAGGATACGCCGAGTTCCCCGGTCTTTACGATCTCGAACACGTCCTTTGCGAGGGCTAACGCGCCTTTGCAGTTTTTCATGTTCGTCGTAAAGTTCCGGTAGTCGAGCCCGTCGATATCGTGGCTTGCGAGAAGCTTCGCGATGATCGCAGACCGTTCAATGTCGTCGATCACCTTCGGCTTTGCCGAGAACCCGAGCTGGGCATATTCGTGACCGAGTACAAGATCCCCGAAGGAGTTGAAAGTAAGCACCTTCATCTCCGACAGGTCCTCTCCGCTGCCGAAATCCTCGTTATACATCTGGATCCGGTCCTTCATTTCCTCCGCACCAGCGTTCGTGAACGTGATGCAAAGGATCTCATCCGGTTTTACACCGCTGTTCAGCAGCGTAACCGTGCGGATCGCGACTGTCAGGGTCTTTCCGGAACCAGGGCCGGCCGTGCAGCGAAGCACGCCGTGCTTGTAGTTGACTACATCAAGCTGTGCTTTTGTGAAATGCAGTGCGCTTACGGTCCTTACTACGGGAACTTTCTTGATCGCCGCAGGCGGGTCTACCCACTTGCAGATATCATAGAGTTCGCAGCGAGAACAGTCCTCTTCGGTACACTCCTCTTCCGGCAGGCCGTCGGCATACGCCTTGACCTTTTCAGAGAAGATTTTGTCAAGGTCTGTTTCTTCCACTTCTTCGCCTTTTGCCGGGGAAGTATAAAGCTCCTCGATCGTGACGATGTTGCGGCCTCCGACGGTGTTGAAGAACTCCTCGTCGAAGTTCGGCTTTGACCCTCTGCTGTCATTTGCTTTGCGAAGATAGTAGTAGGACGCCTTAAGCCAGACCTTGTGGCCCGGAGTTACGCGTGTCTCGAGGTACTTCATCAGAGCGTAAAGTTCCAGCGAGTCAAGAGCACCTTCCTGTGTAAGCCTCGGTTTTGAAGCTTTAAGGATTGCAGCCTCGATCGTGCACTCCGCGACAGGCTCGTGGAGCTCGTCCACGGGAGCCGCTGATACGTCGATGAAGCTCGGCTCCACATCCTTCACGATAATGCCGTCTCCAAGATCGACATCACGCTTGTCGGGGCTGATAATGTCCCATTTGTGCGGACGCTTCGCATCACAAACCGCGAAACGGCGGATCTCCTGCATGGCGTCTGCCATCTGTGTCTTCCGCTGCTTCTCGGACTTGTATTCAAGTTCCTGGAAGCCTTCTTCAAGCTTTTCTTCGGCTTCATGAAGCAGAAGCGCTGCCGCTTCTTTCCTCATTTCAGCCTCTTCGTCGGTCTCTGCCGGATCCTTGTAGATCTCATAAAGACCACGATCAAGCTCGATCGCAGAAGCGACTACGAGGTGTGCCCTCTTCTGGTGAGTTTTGACCTCACCGTTTGCAAGCTCGCTCGTAAATGAAAAAGTTCTCCTCTTGGAACACGCGTCTGTGCCCCCTAACTGATACATACGTACCTCTGACATCTTTTTGGTACCCATTTGCCGCCTTTTGCGGCCCTTTCTAAGCTTTCCTCGATTCAATCAAGGTTTGCCGGTATTATCGGGAAGGTAGAGAAAATTAAAGATTTGTGCTTTTCAGTACAGAAAGAGGTTGTGAGCTCATTCATTTATCGGATCCGCGCCGGACGCGAAAAAGGCTGTTTTTACGGCTTTTGTGTTTTTGACGGGTATTTGGCCGTTTTCGCTCCAAAAACGCGATTCCGGCCTCTTTTTGGCGTTGCTGGAGGTGTAAACAGCATGCCGAATGAATGTAAAGCGCATATCGAGCCGCCTTGACTACTGCCCTGCCCTCTTCCGCACGACAGCGGGAAGCGTAAGAGCGAAACCGATATCGAAGCTGCATTTAGTCGACTATTTAGTCGCATGCTTGTTCGACTATTTACTCGACTATATATGCGACTATTCATACGACTATTTATACGACTATATATGCGACTGATTACTCGACTATGACTATGAATAATCATTCGACTATGGATATTTTCCCTGTTCAGGCCCGGTCGGCATTGAATATCTGCTGCGCACGCCAGTACGTTTCTGTTTTATCCATAGCCATATATGGATACATAGTCGACGGTTTATGCGACTGTTTATGCGACTATTTACTCGACTATATATACGACTAATCATATGACTATGTATTCGACTATGTATATGACTGATACTATGTATAATCATAATCATAATCATGAACATAATCATAATCATGAACATAATCATTATCATGAACATAATCATTATCATGAACATAATCATTATCATGAACATAATCATAATCATGAACATAATCATAATCATATGACTTTTATGCTTGACATTCCGGATAAAGGCAGTATACTGATCAGTAGTCATAGTCATATATGAATACATAGTCGACTATTCATATGACTATGTATTCGACTAATCATACGGATAATTAGTCGACTAAATATATGGATAATTAGTCGACCATTCTTAAGCCACATAAAAAGCAGGGGGGAAACGAAAATGGCATACGTGATCAGTATTGCGAACCAGAAGGGCGGTATTGGGAAGACCACCATGACGATCAATCTCGCGGACGCGCTGCAGCGTTTCGGGCGGAAGGTCCTTGTTGTGGACATGAACCCGCAGGTCCACGCGACGAAGACATACGGCGCGAAGATCGAAGGAGAGAACACGATCGTTGACGTAATGAAGAAGGACTGCTCGGCAAAAGAAGCGATCCAGCACATGCCGATGGGGGACATCCTTCCGGGCGACAGCCTTCTCAACCAGGAGAAGATGTACTTCAATAGCCTTACTACCAGGGAGAAGATCCTGAAAAAGGCGATCCGTTCCGTAGACGGAGATTATGACTATATCATGATCGACACGCCTCCGGAACTCGACATTTACCTTATCAACTCGCTTACCGCCTCGGACGGATGCGTGATCCCGGTAGATGCGACCCAGGAATACTCGATACAGGGACTTGACGAATTCATGAAGACCGTGAAAGAGATCAAAGAAGACCTGAACGAAGACCTCAAGGTATACGGCATCCTGATATCCAGATACGATAACTATTCCGATCAGCTGGAATTCGTCAAAAACCTTCCGGAATTCGCCGCACAATACGGGATACCGGCGTTCGAGTCTTCGATAAAAAAGAACCAGTTCATCGAGAAGGTCAAGAAACTGAAGGATATAGAGAACGAGGACGGAACGGTGGAAGTCGTGAACCGTTCCCTGTTCGAGAATTACGGTTACAGCCGCGGGGCAAAGGAATACGCCGCTGCCGCGAGAGAGCTGATACAGAAAGTAGAGGGGGTATAAAACCATGGCCAAGAACACGTCCAAAGAGAAGATCTCTGAATTTGGAAAGAACAACGCAGGTATTTTTGACAACATGCCGCCGGCATCTGTAAAGAACGAGCGCAGGTCCGAACCGGAAGAGGAGAGTGTGTCTGTTCCCGTGAAGAAGCAGGAAGCACCCGCAGCGAAAAGAGAAGAGGGCAGTGCGGTAAAGAAAAAGGAGCCCGCGAAGAGTGCAGCGCCCCAGGCGAAACCCGCGAAGCCTGCAAAGACGGCTCAGGAAGCGAATGCTGACCCGAAGAGCTTTCTTATAAACAAGCATCCCAAAAAGGAGCTTCGCAACAACAAGATGGGCTTTCTTTTATCGGATACCGCGAAGAACAACCTTCTTGCGATCGCAGATTCAACCAGTATGAGCCCGAACGGTGTGCTGAATTTCATGCTGGAGAACCTCTATGACATCCTTGGTGAGTCGCTGTAATCGCAAACAATAAGCTCACCCATATAGAAAAAGCGCCCTTTCGGGGCGCTCTTTCTTTTTACGAATGAAAAACATACCTGGATGTGATGTCCAGGTCGTCAAAGACGATCTGCGGTGTTACCTGTCCTTTGAAGTAATTCTCGGACAGCTTCCCGTAAAAATCGATCGTCTTCGGCTTTGTGTCTTCGAGGAGCTCTGAAAAACCGAATCCAACGGCTGTTGTTCCGGCACCGGAGAACTTTACGCCTTCCTTCGCCATTGTCTTAAAGTATTCCCCGTCTTTGGGGATCACTTTGAAGTTGACGATCCTGAAGACAGGCTCCGGGAACTGTTCGCCGTACGGCGCATATTTCCGAAGCTCTTTTAAGGTCTCGGGAACTTCCTCTTCCGTGATCGACAGGTCATACTGTGCGTCAGACCCGTCTTCCGGCCTTTCCTCGTTTTTCTCGCAGAAGGTTTTAATGTTCTCCCTCATCTGCCTGTAATTTTCCTTTTTTACAGACAGACCGCAGGCCGCTGCATGTCCGCCGAACGTAGAGAGAAGCGGGGCAGCAGAAGAGGAGATCACCTTATGGAGATCGATCCCGCCGGCTGTACGAGCCGAGCCTTTCAGGATATCGCCTTCCGTTTCGCAGAAGACGATGGCCGGGACGTTGTATTTCTCAGCAAGTCTTCCGGCAAGAATGCCGATAAGGCCTTCCTGCACTTTTGTGCCGAGATTTACGATGAGCGGAAAGTCTTCCTCCATCTTATAAGCGGAGATCACTTTGTCCGCGTACTTTTCCGCGACCTGACAAAGTTCTTTCCTGGTCTCGTTCACGTCTTTCAGCTTCCTGGATAAACTCTTGGCTTTTTCTTCTTCATCACACAGAAGAAGATCCACCGCAAGCGTGGAATCGTCATAAAGCCGGTTATCCGCATTGATGCACGGACCGATCTTATATGCCAGATCCTCCTCGGTAACGTGGCCGTTCAGATACATGTCCCACAATAGGGCTTTGACCCCGGCAAATGTCTTTCCGGAAGAAAGGCAGCGGAGCCCGTCTCGTACAAAGACCCAGTTCTCCTCGACCATCGGAACGCTGTCGCATACCGTGGCAATAGCGGCAAGAGACAGAAGGCTGTCCCTGAATTCCGGGTCTTCATATCCGGCGTGATCCATAAGATACACGGCCAGTTTGTAAGCGATCCCGGCTCCGCAGTAGCCGCTGAAGTCAGCAGAATTCTCGATCGCGTTCGGATCGATCACCACGTCTGCCTCCGGGATGTCCGGCTCTCCGTTTTCATCGAGCACGGGAAGGTGGTGATCTGTAATGATCACTTCAAGCCCGCGCGCAATCGCTTTCCGGATCGCTTCATGCGCAGCGATGCCGTTATCGACCGTGATAAGGAGCGTATCATCGCTCTCTATTTCGTCAATAATGGCTTCGTTGATGCCGTATCCCTCTGAAATCCTGTGCGGGATCCGGCTCTGCACGTTCGTAAATCCAAGTACCTTCAGTGTCCTCGCAAGAATAGCAAGGGCGCACTTCCCGTCAACATCGTAGTCGCCTACGATCATGACCGGACGTTTCCGGTACAGGCCGATCAGAACGCTTGCGCGTTTCAGGCCTACCAGAGAGTAGTCGCCCTCTTCGGACTTCCTTTGCCACCGGCTCTGTTCCTTGAGGGCATCATTTACCCTCAATGTGTTTGATACGTAACCTGTGACCGATTTCTCGGCCCCTTTCTGTGAGTATGTTTTTTTCATTTTCTCATTCCTCCTTTCCAGGAATCTATCAATTTGTTCCTTCTTATTATCGGGGAGGAAGAGAATCTTAAAGATCGGCTGGAACTTGAATTGGTTTTTGGCTGTGTTCCGGCAGCTTCCAAAGAGGCACCGGGACACAAGTGTGGACCCGTACTCGTCGGTCTTTGTCGGTCATTGTCGGTCAATGGCAGACATTGACGGTCGCTGTCAAACAAATTTATTTTGATTATGTGGTTGACATCATAAAAGCCGGATGTTAATATTTGGACTATAAGAAAGGCATGAGAGGGTATTTTGAAATGGGAGCGATCATATCTGTCGTTAACGAAAAGGGCGGAGTAGGAAAGACCACAACGACGTACAATCTTTCCACCGCTCTTGCGCTTAAGGGATATCGGGTCCTCATGGTTGATCTCGATTACCAATGTTCACTTACGGTCAGCTGCGGATACGTCCCGGACATGAAAGAATTTGGCTCGACCAACACGACGGATCTTTTTGAAAAGAAGGACCCTTCTGAAGTAGAGGATTCCTTTTTCACCATTGACTCCATTGAGGAGTTTTGTAAAATGCATCCCGGCACTCCCGATATCACGGAAAGGCTTTTCCTTACTCCCGGCACGATCAGCATGGCGGAAATGGAAAACAAGATGTTCATTAACGATAAGATCCGTCCTCAGTTCATTCGAAATATTCAAAGCCTGAAGCCGTTTTTCCATTACATCCTTGTAGACTGTCCGCCGGCCCTGAACTTGCCAATGACGGCAGCGCTGATTGCTTCGGACGGAGTCCTTATTCCGGTCAAACCGGAAGCGCTGGACTTCTATGGGCTTCTTGCTTTAGACAGGACGATAAAGACTGTTCAGGAGAACCTGAATCCGGACCTCATCGTTCTTGGTACTATATTAAATCTCTACCGGGCAACTGTAAAATCTCACAACGAGTATCTCATTAAACTCGGTGCCGATACGGAACGTCCGTTACTCGGCACAGTCAAGGAAACAGCGATCGTCACAAAGGGCGTTGAGATGGGTCTTCCGGTCGTATTGAACAGCCCGAATTCACAGCCGGCAAAAGAGTTTATCAGTATCGCGAGTACGATATCCGAAATACAGTTTTAATTTCAGGAGCTGAATCTTATGAAACGTCAAAAACTTGATCCGATCTCTCAGGAGGACCAGATCGCCGAGGCCGTCAACAGCCGAATCGTGAACCGTGGTTCCCAGACAGAAACGCTGTCCGTCAGACTATTTATCCGTATGACTCAGTCAGACTTCAATGCGCTGAAAAATTATGCCGACAGTCAGAACAGGAAGGTCTCGGACGCAGCGCGCGTTATCCTTACTCAGTTCCTTAAAGCCAACCAGGAAGAGGAGCAGAGTGAATGAAAAGAGCCCCGGCTGCCACCAGGACTCTTTCAAAATATTGTTTCAAGCAAATACCTTTTTGAGGGTTAGGGTTTTTAGGGAGGAACCTTAACCTTTGGTTGGTATACCTCTCGAGGTCACTCAATCAGGCTTCTTTATAATACCAGGCAGGGTCGTGAATTGTCAAGTAATAAAAGGGGCCGGGAAAGGTTTCTGTGTATAATCGACGGAAAATGTTTCCGTTTAGAATTTCATTCGCCTGACGGCGGGGAGCGATTTTTATGACCAAACGGGATGTTTCAAATAACAGTTATAAAGAAGATCAATACTTCCACGGTACGGAAGCCGACATGTTTGCCTTCATCCAACTGCCGAAGGTGTTTTTTTTGGACCCGTTCTATAAAAAGATGAGTCTGGAAGCGAAAGTGGTATACAGCGCCATGCGCGACAGAATGTCGTTAAGCATCCAGAATGGGTGGCTCGATCAGGATAATAGAATTTATATCTATTTCACTGTTGCTGCCGTCATAGAATTGCTCTGTTGCTCAAATGCTCTTGTTTCAAAAGTCATGAAAGAACTGGAAGATTTCTGCCTGATCAGAAGGAAAAAGCAGGGACTTGGCAAGCCGGATATGATCTATGTTTTGAAGCTGCAGTATCATGATGATATATCTGCTGACTATCAAGACAGCACTGAAATGCTTAACCCTGGAGAATATGTGAAGCAGGAATCTCCAGAAGAACAGGATATGAACTCCCAGGCGTTTGAAAATCAAGGGCCTGGAGATTCAAAAATCAAATCTCAAGAGATTAGAAAATCAAATCTCCAGACATTTAAAAATCAAATCTCTGGAGATTTAAAAAATAAATCTCTTGAGATTCAAAAATCGAATCTCAAGAGTTTCGAAAATCAAATCTCTGGAGATTCGAAAATCAAATCTCAAGAGTTTCGAAAATCGAAATCAAATAATACAGAGAATAAAGATACAGAGTATATTAACACAGAGTTTAATAAGACAGGCGGCGTAAATATATATCAAGATAGGATTCCCTCTCTCTCAGGGGAAGGCGAAGAGAGAGAGGACAGCCTTCCGGTAAAAAAAGCGCCCGCGCAGGATAAAGCCGGTATGTATTCCGCTGCCATAAAGAAGAACGTCATGTATGACAGCATCATGACGTACAATCACATTCTTGATGTTAAACTTGAAATGGGCAAGATCGACCTGGAAAAGTATGACCGCGAGTACAGAAGTCCGGACGTTGTAGACAAGCTCATTCAGTACATGGCGGACGCCTGCGCGAAGACGGGTTACATCAATATAGGCAACGAATCGGTGAAAACGGATGTTGTCCGGGAACGGTTTCTCAGTATGGAAAGAGACACGTTTGAGGACGCGCTTGATAAGATCATCCCCCGGTGGAGAGGACTGGACAACAAAAAGAGCTACTGCATCACGGTTTTGTTTAATAGCTGACTGCCGGATAAAGTACCGTTTTCTTAGATTGCGGTTCGTTCCCGATAATCAGGAATAAATTCCTGATGGATTCGAGGAACCAACGGGAAAATCTAAGAAAGGCCCACATAGGAAAGTGGGGCAATGGTACCAATCATGGCAGAGAAAATCAAAGGTAGTTTTGTATTTGAGGCGAAGATCCCGGCATCGTTTGCCGGAGGAGAACAGGTAATTGAGGCTTATGAGAGAAAGGAAGTGATCCCTGAACTCACGGTCTCAAAGGCTGCCTGGGGCGGTTCGAGCTACACGCTCATGACCGTTGAAGGAGAAGAGGTCGCGAGGATCAACATGATCCGCAATGATGACGGATCAGAGATCCAGGACCTTGAATCTCTTGTGGCAAGAATGACCCCGGAATCCTACAAGGTCGTGATCGACACGATCGAGGGCCGGGCGATGACCGGTCATATCGACCACATGGTTGATGAATCTACGGTCGTGGATGCAAGGAGTGATGACGAGATCGGCAGCGACATTCAGCAGCTTATCTCTGAAAAAGTCAGTGCCGGGATCGTAACACAGGAAGACGCTGAAGAGCGGATCCGGTATATGAAAGACCATGGAGCCGATGAGGCTCTTATTTTTATGGTCATAAAGGCCTGGATTCCGCATGAAAAGGCGGTAAGAAAGCCTGACTGCCTGTACGTGGACAAGTTCCTCGAGCAGGCACATGCGAACCACGAGGACGGAGTCATCGTTCAGATCCTGAAGATGACGACCCTCGGGTACAGCATAATCGTGAGCTCCGCAAGGGGCCTCGGTAAGCTGGTCCTCACACAGACCGTCGCGTGGCTCAGAGGTCAGCCGGTCTATTCGGCGATCCTTTCGCGTGATACGTCCGCGGAGATCGCAGAAGGCAAAGCTATGACGGACAACACGGCGTCCGACTGGCTGATGTCCGAGGAAGCTAAGAAGGTATCCTATGATGCTCTTTGCGGCGACCTGGAGTCGAAGGCGATGATGGAGCTCATGACGGCACGCGCAGCATCGGTGTCGATCGTCATTGACAAATCTGAATTCTACAAGTGTATGAAGGACAGAGGCGTCATGGCGGTCGACGAGATCAACTGTGGTGATCCGAACCTGGTAGAGCGCATCTTCAACCCGCTTCTTGACGGGCATAAAAAGATGTACTTCCCAGGGCTCGGTGAACTCACGGCGGAGCGTCCGTTCACGGTCATCGCGACCATGAATGAGGGCTATGAAGGGACGAATGAGCAGAACATGGCAACCATGTCA
>CAJOLL010000057.1 GCA_905235455.1 uncultured Clostridia bacterium | reverse complement strand
GGGAAAACAGAACTGTAGGAGCCTGCCAGGTGAGAGCGGAAAAAGCCGTTCTCGGACAGGTGCTTTTGCAAAATCGAAACACCCATGGCGTCCAGAAGAAGCACGACCACGTTCTTATGATCCTTCGCAAGATAAGTGTCCGCGAGAGAAAGCGTCGGGGCAGAGTATTCCGCGCCGAAGTGCTTGAGAACGGAGCTTGCGAGATTGACGAGGCAATAGTCATAGTCCGGAAGTGACGGTAACTGCTTCATGGTAACCTCCTGATGGTGCTTTTCGATTATTGTAACGTACATTTCTCTTCGGAAAAAGAACTTCGCGGTATAACCTTGTCGATTTGTTGTCGCTGAAGGTCTTTTCTGACAACGAAATGAAAAAAGAAGGGGCGGCCCGGGAAGGAGATATGAATCTGCTTCGGGCCGCCCCCGTGTCTTTCTTGTTTGTATCGGTCTTATCCGATGTCGATGTCGAGCGGTTTGTCGAGTTCTTCCGACACGTATTTACCGTTCTTTTTTCTCTGCCTGACGCATTCGGTCAGGAGGTATTCGATCTGTCCGTTGACGGAACGGAAGTCGTCTTCCGCCCATGCCGCGATGGCATCGTAGAGCTTCGCCGAAAGTCTGAGCGGAACCTGTTTCTTTTCAGCCATGGGACCAAACTCCTCTGATCAGTAGAGGCTGCCGGAATTGACTACCGGCTGGGCTTCCTTATTGCCACACAGTACGACCAGGAGGTTAGAAACCATTGCCGCCTTGCGTTCCTCGTCCAGTTCGACTGTGTTCTTTTCGGACAATCTTTCGAGTGCCATTTCGACCATGCCGACGGCGCCGTCAACGATGAGCTTTCTTGCATCAACGATTGCGGAAGCCTGCTGGCGCTGCAGCATCGCCGCTGCGATCTCCGGTGCGTAGGCAAGGTAGGTGATACGTGCATCAACGATCTCAAGACCTGCATCGCTGACTTTGCTCTGGATCTCTTCCTTGATGCGGTTGGCAACGATCTCCGTGGAGCCACGAAGGGAACCGTCATCGGCCTCGCCGTCGCCTGTGGTATCGACGTTATCCGTGACATCGTAAGGATAGATCTTTACAACGTTTCTGACTGCAGTGTCGCACTGCAGGGAGAGATACTCTTTAAAGTTATCGACGTTGAATACTGCCTTTGCGGTATCGGAAACCTTCCACATGACAGCGACTGCGATCTCGACCGGATTACCGAGAACGTCGTTGACTTTCTGCTTGCTGTTGGAAAGTGTCATGACCTTCAGCGAGATCTTACGGGAGACCATTTCAGCTGTCGCGGTTGCGGTTGCGCCTGTACCTGCGGCGGCTGCTGCTGCCAGGAGGGAAGAACCCTTCTGGGAAACGTCACCGCTCTGTCCGAGGTGTGTGCCGGCAGCAGGGTTGAAGGCTGTGCAGAAGGGATTTACATAGAAGAAACCGTCGCCCTTCAATGTGCCGATATACTTACCGAAAAGCGTAAGAACAAGTGCTTCGTTCGGCTTTAAGACCTTAAGGCCCAGAAGCGGGATCCAGCCGATGCAAAAATACACGAGGCTGACGACAAAGAGCCAAAGCGGCTGCGGAGTATCTTCCTCGGCGTTAATGCCACAATAAATGATGGCGCCGATCGCAGCGATCGTCAGTACGATGTAAAGGAAAAGGACCAGACCGCCGATGCGGCGTCCCTTTAAAACTTTCTCCTGAATATTCTTGTCTTTCATACGAGTTACCTCAATTCTTTTCCGTGCGAAAAGCACCGTGTGAATTCATTGCGATATCAAAATGATATCGTTATGATTATGATATCGCTCCCTGTTTTCTTTGTCAACATTTTTGCGTGCGGGAGCATTTAAATATACTGAAAATGAAATGTGAATTCTCGTATCTTTAATTGAGGTTTTCTCAAATTTGTTTTAATATGTATTCATGCAGAACTCATGTCGTAAAAGAATCGCCGTCCTGCTCGGACAGCCCGAAGAATTCTACCACGAACGGTTCCTGAAAGGGTTTATGAAAGAGGCTTTTTCCAGGGATTACGACGTATGCATGTTCGCCATGTACATCAAGTACCAGAACTCTCCCTCGCGATGCAAAGGTGAATCTTCGATCTTTGATATGGTGTCTTTTGACAAGTTTGACGCCGTCGTCGTCATGGCCGATACCATCCAGACCGAAGGCGTAGTTAAGAGGATCGAGACGAGGCTTCACGAAAACTACTCGGGAAAAGTGCTTTTCATAGATAAAGACAGCGACTTTTACCCGTCTATCCATATCGACAACTATACTCCTGCAAAAGCAGTCATTAACCATCTCATCGAAGATCACGGGATCCGCGATATTGCTTTTTTGACCGGAAAGTCCTGGCACCCGCACTCGATCATAAGACTTAACGCATATAAAGATGCACTTACGGAGCACTGCATCCGGGTCGATGAAGATAAGATCTATTACGGAGATTTCTGGTATACGAGCGGGGAGAGCCTTGCGGAGAGCCTGACGGGACGTGACGGAAGGCTTCCGGAAGCCGTAGCATGTGCCAATGATTTTATGGCTTTGGGACTTGCGAAAAAACTCACGGAAAAGGGCTTTTCGATCCCGGAGGATGTTACGGTCGTCAGTTGTGACGGAACCGAAGAAGGAAGACATGCTCCTGTCCCGGTGACCTCGTCGTCCCTGGATGCAGATATTCTCGGAAAAAATGCGGCGATCTCGATCGATGCGTATCTGAACGGGCAGAAGCCGCAGATGGTTGAAAGCGAATCGGAACTGTTTTACGGCGGAACCTGCGGCTGCAGCTGTGAAAGCGCCAGACCCGAATATATAAAGAGAGAATCCTGGGATACCGATCTTTCCCTGTCTTCGATATTTTCTCCTTTGAATAACATGGATGAGGATCTGCTCGAACAGTCTTCTTTCACCGGTCTGATCAGCACGATCTTTGCATCGCTGCATTATATAAGAGGCTATGAAAGCTTCCATCTCATTTTAAATCCGAAGCTCGGTGAAGCGGGGCCCGGATATGAGGATAAGCTCATGCATGTCATTCGGTGCGGTAACGGCGGAGAGCAGTTCGACCATATCCTGACCGATACATATTTCAGTAAAGACGAGATGCTTCCGGAACTTTTTGAGGCGAGGGGAAAACCTGCGGCCTACTGTTTTATGCCGCTTTACTTTGAGGACAGTGTCTTCGGGTATGCTTCGATCAGTTACGGTAATAAAGTGAAGGTCATCACCCATGAGTATCGTGCGTGGCTCAAGAGCGTCAGTCGCGGGATCGAATGCTACAAGCGTTCGGATGCGCTGATCGGCAGCAGCAAGATCGCCAAGACCGTTGTTACAACGGACAGCATGACCGGTCTTCTGAACTATAAAGGATTTCTGGAGCATTCGGAGACACTTCTGCACCTGATGCTGAATAACGGCGGATTTATCAGTGCACTGGCGGTGGATATCAAGGATCTGTCCCAGCTCAATCACAAGTACGGCCGAAAAGAAGCCGATAACGCGATTGTATGCACGGCGAGCGCGCTGGAAAATGTATTTTCATCCAGGAACTGTCTTTGCTTCCGAGTCGGGAATGACGAGATGGTCTCCCTTCGTATTTCGAGAAATCCGGATGATTCCGAAATGCTAACTGAAAAGGACCGCCTCATGAAGATGATCGAGGAGCGCATCTCAGACTCCGATGCGCCTTATAAGGTCGAGCTTTTCTATGGCATCCAGAGCGGCAGTCCGCAAAATTCAGAGGAACTTGAGCGTCTGGTCAATGTGGCGATCAGTAAGAAAAATACCGATAAAGCAAATGCCAGAAAACTTTTCGAAAGGCGTGATCTCACCGAAGAGGAACTTCATGATGCGCGTGTGGTCAGTTCGATCCTGGATGACAACCGGATCATCTATTATTTCCAGCCGATCATTGAAGTGAAGACCGGACGGATCTACGGATATGAGGCGCTGATGCGGGCAGATGTTGCTCAGCCGCTTTCTCCGATGGATGTGCTTCGTTACGCGGAGTACTATGGGCGTCTTTACGATGTGGAGAAAGCTACCTTTACGAACGTGATCAATACGATGAAAAAGAATAAGGGGAAACTCACGGGCGGAAAAAAGATCTTTATTAACTCCATCCCGGGATATCTTCTTAAGAAAGAAGATATCAGTATTCTCGAATCCTATGTTTCCGAACATCCGGATTCCATCGTCGTCGAACTGACAGAGCATTCCGAGGTTTCGGATGATTCTCTTCGTCAGTTGAAAAAAACATATGAGAACATGGGGATCAAGACGGCCGTCGATGATTACGGGACCGGCTACGCCAATGTTTCCAACCTTTTAAGATATGAACCGGATTATGTAAAGATCGACCGGGCATTGCTTTCAGGGATCGAAGACAGTCCGCAGAAGCAGCACTTCGTAAGAGACATCATCGAGTTCTCGCACGATAACGGGATCAAAGCATTAGCTGAAGGCGTGGAATCCGAAGAGGAGCTTCGTATCGTGATCCAGCTCGGGGCGGATCTGGTGCAAGGCTATTTCACGGCGCGTCCGGAAAGAGAAATGCTACAGTCGGTCGAATCCAGAGTGGCCGACTCGATCCGAAAGTACTCTTCGATCATCTATCAGCGCTCGGTCTCGTGACGGAAAAATAGTGCCTTGACAATATCCTTATTAGGACTTATTATCGATAATAGAAAGCACTCGGATACAGCAGCCGCAGTTCCCAAGTGAAAATTCTATCATCTCAAAACCGTAAAGATAAGGAGTTTTGGAAGGATGCAGGAAAGGAATACGCTTCAGAAAAGAATCGTTCACGAGACATTGATCCGTATGGCCAATCACCCGACCGCTGACGAAGTCGTCACGGAAGTGCAGAGTGCCTATCCGTCTATTTCCCGTGCTACCGTATACCGTATCCTCAATAAGCTTGCCGATTCCGGCGAAGCTTTGCGCATCCGTATCAACAACGGAGCCGATCATTTCGACCACCAGACCTTCCCGCACTATCACGTGCATTGCAGTGAATGCGGCAAAGTCGCGGATGTCGCGATGCCGGTGGAGGAATTGGTCGATATGCTCTCTGATACTTCCGGTTACAAGATCATGGGATATTCACTTCAGTTCGACGGACTGTGCCCGGAGTGTGCAAGGTTGAAAGAGGAGCGCGGTGCGTGATCCCGGCAGGTGCTTTTGCCGGAGAACGCGGATAACGTTTCAGCAAAATTCTATTTAGACAAGGAGAATCGATTATGACAAAGTTTGTATGTTCTGTATGTGGTTATGTTTATGAAGGACCTGATGCACCGGATGAGTGCCCGGTATGTAAGGCAAAGAAGGCTGCATTTAAGAAGATGGAAGAAGATATGGGTCTTGCCGCTGAACATGAGTTCGGCGTTTACGCAAAGACCGTAAAGAATAATCCGGACATTTCCGAGGAGGATAAGAAGTACATCTTCGAACAGCTTAAGGCCAACTTCACCGGTGAATGCTCCGAGGTAGGCATGTACCTTTGCATGGCCCGTATCGCGCATCGCGAGGGATATCCGGAGATCGGACTTTACTGGGAGAAGGCAGCTTTTGAAGAGGCAGAACATGCAGCGAAGTTCGCAGAACTCCTCGGTGAGGATCTGGAACCGAATATGAAGGCAGATACGAAAGCAAACCTCAAGTGGCGCGTGGACTGCGAATTTGGCGCGACAGCCGGTAAGACCGAGCTCGCTACCTGTGCAAAGAAGAACAACCTTGACGCGATCCATGACACTGTCCACGAGATGGCAAGAGACGAGGCTCGTCACGGAAAAGCACTGAAGGGACTTCTCGACAGATACTTCGGCTGATCCGGTTGTGGCGCCGGAGAGGGTGCCACTTTCTAAAAGCAGAATGAGGGGCGTCCGCGGAAGAGATGCGGGCGCCCTTTCTCTCGAATCATAAGGGTCTGCGGGAGGATCCCGCGAGAAAGGAAAGCACTATGTTTATCAGTAACGATATCAAGTATGTTGGCGTAAATGACCATAAGATCGACCTTTTCGAAGGACAGTATGTGGTGCCGAACGGCATGGCATATAACTCCTATGTGATCGCTGATTACAAGGTCGCGGTCATGGATACGGTCGACAAGAATTTCACGCATGAGTGGCTCGATAATCTGGAAAAAGCACTAGCCGGTAAAGATCCGGATTATCTTGTTGTCCAGCATATGGAGCCTGACCACTCTGCGAATATACTTAACTTCATGAAAAACTACCCGAAGGCGGAGATCGTATCTTCGCAGAAAGCGTTTACCATGATGAAGAACTTCTTCGGAACGGAATTCGAAGACCGCCGCATCGTCGTGGGAGAAGGCGATGAGCTTCCTCTCGGCAAACACGTCCTGAAATTTATCGGTGCTCCGATGGTCCACTGGCCGGAAGTCATCATGACCTACGACACTTTCGACAAAGTGCTTTTCAGTGCGGACGGATTCGGAAAATTCGGCGCTCTTGATGTAGAAGAGGACTGGGCATGTGAAGCTAGACGATACTACATCGGTATCGTCGGAAAATACGGCGCGCAGGTGCAGGCGGTCCTGAAAAAAGCGGCCGACCTTGAGATCAAGACGATCTGCCCGTTGCACGGTCCTGTTCTTTCCGGAGATCTTTCCCCGTATCTGAAGCTCTATGACACATGGTCCTCCTATGGAGTCGAGACAGAAGGTATCGCGATTTTCTATACTTCCGTCTATGGTCACACAAAGGCGGCGGTCGAACTTCTCGCGAATAAGCTCAAAGAGAACGGCTGCCCGAAGGTGGTCGTCAATGACCTGGCCAGAGAAGATATGGCCGAGTGCGTCGAAGATGCTTTCCGTTACGGACGTATCGTACTTGCGACCACGACCTATAACGCAGATGTATTCCCGTTCATGAGAGAATTCATCCATCACCTCACGGAGCGCCAGTTCCAGAATAAGACCGTCGCCATGATCGAGAACGGTTCCTGGGCGCCGCAGGCGATCCGAACCATGAAGGCGATGCTTGAAAAGAGCAAGAACATCACATATACCGACAACAACGTCAAGATCATGTCAGCATTAAATGACGAGTCCAAGGCGCAGGTCGATGCTCTGGCAAAAGAACTCTGCCAGGACTACCTCGCACAGAAGGATGACACGGCGAATAAGAACGATCTGACGGCGCTTTTCAATATCGGATATGGCCTTTATGTCGTGACATCCAATGACGGCAAGAAAGATAACGGCCTGATCGTAAATACCGTCACGCAGGTCACCAGTACCCCGAACCGTATCGCGGTCACGATCAACAAGCAGAACTACTCGCATCACGTCATCAAGCAGACAGGTGTGATGAATGTAAACTGCCTGTCGGTGGAAGCTCCGTTCAAGGTATTCGAGACATTCGGATTCCAGAGCGGAAGAAATGTCGACAAGTTTGCGGGATCGGACGAGAAGCTGCGTTCGGACAACGGACTTGTGTTCTTAAGCAAGTACATCAACTCCTTTATGTCTCTGAAGGTCGAGGACTATATCGATCTTGATACTCACGGTATGTTCATCTGCTCCGTGACCGAATCCCGAGTGCTTTCCGATAAGGAGACCATGACCTATACCTACTACCAGAAAAACGTCAAGCCGAAGCCGGAAACAGAAGGCAAGAAGGGATTTGTATGTAAGGTCTGCGGATATGTCTACGAAGGCGACGAACTCCCGGACGATATCGTCTGCCCTCTCTGTAAGCACGGAGCTGCGGACTTTGAACCGATCGGCTGATCCGATTTTTAATGCTGAAATAGAAGAGGGGGATCCTCTCGGGCGACGAGTTTTGCGTCAGCAAACTGTCTGAGTCGGAAGAGTGATCCCCCTCTCCATTTTTTCTGTCAAATAATGCGAAAACGAATAGGGTGTGGGTTTTGGAAAACGAGGTTACACAGTCCCTTTTTTTATGTATACTTACATAGAAACAAAAAGAAGATCGGATGGCATTTCCTATGAATAAGCCACAACCCTATGTGCACAAGGTACAGTACTACGAAACAGATAAGATGAGTATTACTCATCACAGTAACTATGTCCGCTGGATGGAAGAAGCCAGAGTCGATTTCTTAAGTAAGATCGGCTGGGATTTCGATAAGCTCGAAGAAACGGGCATTGCATCTCCGGTGGTCTCGATCGAAGTGCATTATAAAGGCACGACGACTTTCCCGGAGGAAGTCACAATCGAGGTCAAGATCCTATCTTGCAAAGGCGTGCGTCTGACGATCGGCTACGAGATGAAAAACAAGGAAGGAAAAATCGTCTGCGACGCAAGATCCGAGCACTGTTTTCTCAATACGGACGGGCGTCCCGTCCGCCTCGAAAAGGACTGTCCGGAATTCTATGAAACGCTGGTTTCCCTGATCGAAGAGTAAAAAGACCTGCTTTGAAGTGACCCCCTGAAGTTGGACAACTTCGGGGGGTCATTTCACTTTTGCAGGTCCTTTTTTATTTTTCGAAAGGCTGGCCGAAATAATGGTCCCGGTACTGTTTCGGTGTCAGACCGCAGTCTTTCTTAAGAACATTGGTGAAATAACTCTGGCTCGGGAAAGCAAGTGAAACAGAGATCTCGGCGATGGAATAGTCCGAAGCACTGAGCATGGCTTTTGCGGTCTCGAGCTTTTTCGTCTTTGTATATTCGCTTACCGAGTAGCCGGTCTCCTTTTTAAAGAGACGCGAAAGATAGGCAGGGGTAAGATGAGTGATCTCCGAAAGCGTATCCAGTCTGATCCTCGTGTGAAGATGCTCGTAGATATAGTTGATGCATTTGTTTACGGCCTTTGAAGAGATCGTGCTTCTTCGGACGTTCTGCATGCGGCTTGTATAGTGGATGCACATATCGTTATGGATATCGGTGATCTCTTCGGGAGTTTTCGCTTCGTCTCCCAGGCGGATGTAGTAGTCACTGAGGCTATAGGATTCAGCCTGACTCAAACCGCCGGAAATGCAGTAGCGTGCGACCATGGCCGTTGTGATCGTCAGATGGTATTTCAGATTGGAAAGCGGATCTTTGGAAAGGACACCGAAACCTTCCTTCATGTGAAAAGGCTCGGTAAGAAGCTTTTTGACTTGCCTGATGTCGCCGCTTGCGATCGTATCATAAAAATCCAGTTCAGGCGCAAGCGGGGCATGAAAGAATTCATACTCGCGATTTAAAAACTCATGGTAAGAGATCTTCTTTTTCTGTGAGGCCATGGTGCTCCTTCCGGAAAATCAAAAATACGTAAACGCCAAGTGCTTTTCGAGAGGTATTGTAGCACGAAAAGGTAAAAAAAGATATGAAAAAGCAATAATGTGCAGGGAATAATTGTTATTTTGGTGTCAACAGCACCTTAAAGGGTAAATGATGAGGAGGGCAACTATGAAGAGTAAAAAGATTATCAGCTCGATCCTTACGGTAACGGTCATGCTTTCTGCCTGCTCATGCGGCAAGAAAGAAGAAACAACGACGACAGCGTCAGAAACTTCCGAGACTTCTGCCGCGGAAGTGAAGACAGAAACACCGGAACTTGAAGGATATAACATTCTCTGGAGCGATGAATTTGACGGCGACGCGATGGACGAGAGCAAGTGGAGCTACGATCCGCACGAGCCGGGCTGGACGAACAATGAATTACAGGAATACACAACATCTGCAGATAACGTTTTCGTCCGAGACGGCAAGTTGGTCCTGAAGGCCATCAAGACGGAAAAGAACGGCATGGATTACTATACCTCCGGAAAGATCAAAGGTCAGAACAAGACCGATTTTCTGTATGGTAAAGTCGTTGTTTCTGCAAAAGTCCCGGAAGGTCAGGGTCTGTGGCCGGCGATCTGGATGATGCCGCAGGATGAATCCCGTTACGGTCAGTGGCCGAAGTGCGGCGAGATCGACATCATGGAATCCCTCGGTAACGATACTACCATTTCCTATTCGACGATCCACTATGGTGAGCCGCACGGCGAGCAGCAGGGTACGATCGAAAAGACCGGCGAGAACAGTTTCTCCGCAACATTCCACGAGTACTCCGTAGAATGGGAGCCGGGCGAGATGCGATTCTATACTGACGGTGAGCTCGTGCTTACATGTAACGACTGGTTCACGGCAGTTCAGGGCGAAGATGACAAGCCTTATCCGGCACCTTTCGACCAGCCTTTCTTTGTTCAGATGAACCTTGCCGTCGGCGGTAACTGGCCGGGCAATCCGGACGCGACGACCGATTTTTCCAAAGCGGAGTTTGAGATCGATTACGTCCGCGTATACCAGAAGCCGGAGTACGACACCAATGTCAGCAAGCCTGAAAAGCCTTTCCGTGAAGCGCTTCCGGACGGAAACTTCATCCGTAACGGCAACTTCACCGAAACAGAAGATCTGACGGATGATGTGGACTGGAAGTTCCTGCTCTTTAACGATGGTGAGGGTGCCGCCGAGATCAGTGACGGCGAGATGATTATTACATCGACCAACTGCGGTACGGAAGAGTATTCCGTCCAGCTCGTTCATCCGGATCTTCCGATGAGAAAAGGACATAAGTATAAGCTCACTTTCGACATCAAGGCCGACGAAGCAAGAAAATGCATCGTCTGCGTATCTGCACCGAATGCCGGCTGGATCCGGTATTTCCCGGATACATCGATCGATCTTACGACGGAGTGGCAGACATTCGAGTTTGAGTTTGATATGACCGAGAAGGACGATAACAACGGACGCCTCGAGTTTAATATGGGTAAGTACGGGGATACCGCAACGATCCACATCACGAACGTCCGTGTCGAGGAGATCTGATCTAAAAACCTAGTAGACATAACCTACCACCATAAATCCGACCGAGAGAGAATCAGAGGACAAATTACAGAGTTTTGACGCCGATACTGTCTGTGATACCGATCCGATCCCGGCCGGATTTATTGTTTACAAAGTATACGCAAGTCGGAGTATAATAAGCACGACAAGCTATAAAAGGAGCGTCAGCTTATGAAGAATCATCTTATTGCCGTAGCGGCAGTTGTTCCTCCGATCAAGGTCGGGGACGTAAACTATAACACCGACGAGATCATTTCCGTGATCAAGTCTCAGACAGACTGCGGAGTCATCGTTTTTCCGGAACTGTCCATCACGGGATATACATGCGCAGACCTTTTCGAGAGCGACCTTCTCATAAATGCCGCCAAGGAAGCGCTTCTTCTGATCGCGAAGGCGACAGAGGGAACAGGTGTAACGGCAGTCGTCGGACTTCCTTTCGCCTATGAGAATAATCTTTATAACTGTGCGGCGGTCCTTTCTGATGGTTTGGTAAAAGCACTTATCCCGAAGACATATATCCCGAACTATTCCGAGTTCTACGTGTGCCGCTGGTTCGCATCCGGAAAGAACCTTAAAGGGAAGACAGTATCTCTT
>CAJOLL010000056.1 GCA_905235455.1 uncultured Clostridia bacterium | reverse complement strand
CTTACCGATGATGATCGAAGCTCCGGTGGCGAGCGCCCAGCAAACACTGGCGATCAGGGAACGGACGATGCCGGAAATGGAGTTCGCCGCCGTGGCGTCGGAGCCGAGGTGTCCCATGATGACCGAGTACATCGTCATACCTCCGCCCCAGCCGAACTGGTTAATCATGACGGGAAATGAGTATTTCCAAAAATCCGTATGGATGAATTTCCTGCTTAGAGTGATGAGTTTTCTGACACGAAGCTTGACGCAGTCCGTCAGAAGCACGGCAAAAGCTACAATCAGAAGTTCGAGGACTCTCGATATCACGGTCGCGAGCGCCGCGCCCTCGATCCCCATCTTCGGGAATGGCCCGAGCCCGAAGATCAGAAGTGCATTCAGGATGATGTTGATGATGACTCCGATCGTCGAGATGACCGTGCTCATCATGGTCTTTTCGCAGATCTTCATGAAGCACAGGTACGAGTCGACAAATCCCATGATGAAGTACCCGACCGCCACCATGCGCAGGTATTTGACACCACCCTCGATGAGTTCGGGATCACGGGTAAACACGCGCATCAGAAGACCCGGACAGAATACCGCCGCCAGCGTAAATGCCATACCCACGATCATAACGTATCGCATAGTCACGCCGAGAACGTCCTCGAGCGTAGTATATTCCTTCTTCCCCCAGTACTGGGCGCCGAGCACCATCGCACCGGTCAGGAATGTGTTGATGAAAAGATAGTACACAAAGGCCACCTGTCCCGCGAGAGATACCGCGGACAGAGATGTCTGGTCCAGAAAGCCCAGCATAAATGCATCGGACGCGGAAACCAGCGCCGACATGAAATACTGGAAGACGATCGGCAGGACCAGCTTGACGAGCATCTTATAGAAAGCTTTCCGATCACTGTATTCCGGAAAGTTGTTTTCAGTTTTTACGGAATTCATTTTTTCCTCTCAGAGCTTAATAACGACTACGGAGTCGATCCCTCTTACTGAGATCTCCTTGGCAAAAGCACTTCCACAGGTCTTTTCGCCTACCGGGTCACCGTAGTGCGTCGGAATGACACACTTCGGACGGACATAACCTGTAAACTCCGCAGCTTCTTTATAGTCCATAGTATAGGTGCCGCCACAGGGCACAAAAAGCACATCGCACTTCACGGCTTTTCCTTCTTCTGTAATATCCATATCGCCACAGATATAGTAGCGCAACCCGTCTACGGTAACGACATATCCGACCCATCCGTTGGCCTTCGGGTGGAATTTCTTTCCGGGATTATAGGAAGCGATCACTTCCACCGGAATACCGAGTATCTCCGTCTTATCTCCCGGCGCAACGGTAACGATCCTTTCATCCGGGATCCCGAATGTTCCGCGGATCTGTGCCGCCGTAGATGCCGGCGCAACGAAGATGGTATCCGCCTTCATGATTTTCTCAATATCTTCGGGAGAGAAATGATCGTAGTGGTCATGTGTCACGAAGATGATGTCCGCATCGCCTGTTGCCTCATCGATACAGAAAGGATCGAAGTATAGTGTTTTTCCCGAAGAAATACGGATACTGCTGTGATGATTGATCGCGACGCTGTCAAGCATTTCTTTTCCCTCACTTTGTAAAATTCTTACATTTTGATTATATCACGCCATTATCTTCCGAAAAGTGTTAATCTTATACCATAGGTAATTAGAATTTATCGTTAGGAGGTTGTAATATGGATTCTTTAAGAAAGTATTTGGCTGAGATTATCGGTACATTCGTACTGGTCGTGTTCGGTTGCGGTACAGCGATCGTTACAGGCTGCGGCGCAGGAGGCGGAATGGGTGCTTATGCTCTGACGGCTCTGGCTTTCGGTCTCGTGATCGTGGCGATGGCCTACTCCATCGGAAACATCTCCGGCTGTCACATCAACCCGGCTGTTTCCCTGGCAATGTTCGTCAACAAAAAAATGTCCCTTCAGGATATGTTCCTCTACTGGTGTTCTCAG
Organism: uncultured Clostridia bacterium; assembly: GCA_905235455.1. Taxonomy (GTDB): domain Bacteria; phylum Bacillota; class Clostridia; order Saccharofermentanales; family Saccharofermentanaceae; genus Scatonaster. The sequence continues at coordinate 9,451 of CAJOLL010000056.1, read as the reverse complement.
ATCGTCGGTGCCTGTGCAGGTGCATTTCTTCTGAGTGCATTCTTCAATCCTGAGGAAAGCGGATTCGGTACCAATGGTCTTTTCAATGACAGTGTCGCGAAGTCCTTCGTTATCGAGGGCGTGCTGACATTCGTCTTCATCCTCGCGATCCTGGGTGTTACATCGAAGATCGAAAGCAGCAATATCGCAGGTCTTGTGATCGGTCTGACACTGACTCTTGTACACATCCTCGGTATCGGCTTTACCGGAACATCCGTTAACCCTGCAAGATCCATCGGACCGGCTCTCTTCAAGGGCGGCGAAGCTCTCGAGAACGTCTGGATCTTCATCGTTGCTCCTCTGCTCGGTGCAGCATTTGCGGCAATCATCTACCGCTTCCTCGATCCTTCTTCCGTTCCGGCAGAAGCTCCGAAGAAAGAAGAAAATAAGAAAGAAGCTAAGGCTGAGTAATTCTTTCCCCGTTCTCCGAGAAAAGCACTTACAGGCTTGCTGCCTTAAGGTCACTCGGTGACGACAATGAAATTATCCCTTCCGGGCTTTTTGGGTGTCTGTGCATTATTCTTACGGATAAATGACAGGCACCCCTTTTCGTCCATCGGACGGGCATAGTAGAAACCCTGGATACTATCCGGGCTCGTTTCGAGGATCCATTCGGCCTGGGACGAAGTCTCCGCGCCGACGACGACCGATCGGATCTCCATCTTCTTTAATACGTCGATCGTATTTTCAAAAATGATCCTTGCCTTCGGCGAGGTCTGTACCTCTTCCAATACACGTTTATCCATCTTGACCAAGGATAACGGAAGCACCGCGAGGCGGCCGATGTCGCCGGTGGCAAGTCCCATATTATCCACACAGAAGCCGAATCCCATAGCGGCAAGCGCGGTCAGGTTCTCGAGCATCAGAACGATCGATGTCATGAGCGCTGTCTCCGTGATCTCAAAAACGATCTTTCGATACGGGATCCCGTATTCGTCAAGGATCGCGCAGGCTCTTTTCGGAAAAGCGGCGCTCGCCATCTCTGTCACGGAGATGTTGACGCTTGCAAATTCGATGTTCAGGTCTTCCGCGTTTTTCAATAATTCGCAGGTTCTTCGCAAGACAAACTCATCGATCTGCGTGACGAGTCCTCTCTTTTCCGCGATCGGAATAAACTCGGCCGGAGGGACATCTCCCCACTCCTCATGCTCAAAACGCGCCAGGGCCTCGACCTTGTCGAATCGGCCGGTCGCCGTATTGAAGACAGGCTGGAAACGCACATCAAGCTTCTCCTCGGCAAGTGCTTTTTCCAAGGAAGATTCCATAAGGATAAGGCGCTCGATCTTACCGAGTTCTCTTTCTCTGACGGTGACGGTGTCGCCCTTCGGGACGGTCGGAAGCACGAGCTCAACGACTTTGTACAGGTCCGATCCCGATGCAAAAGAACCTGTCTCGGGCATCTCTGCAACAGTGAGCATGAGGTTAATCTCAAGGCCTCTTACGTGCCACGGATCTTCGAAGCGCTCGTGCAGGCATCGGAGGATCTTCTCGTGTGTCTCTTCATCGGTGCTGACGATCGCGAACTGGTTACTCATGAGGCGAAACGCCCAGGCCGACGGAAGAGTCCGCTCGAGACGGCGGGCATCGCCGACTGCTTTTTCCGCAGATTCGGCAGAGGATGCGGAAGTGCCTTCGTAGAGGCGGATGTTCTTACGCAGACGCGACCTTTCGCTGAGATCCGGCGAAAAGGTCGAAAGAAAATCGGCAATGTTCGAAAGCGTCAAACTGCCGACGGTGTAGCCGAAGATCGAGTTGATACGGCGGATGTTTTCAACCTTCATAACGATGACGTAATAGCGGGCTTCACGGGAGATCAGCTCATCGGTATAGGTCATCATGGCATCCAGGTTGAGAAGTCCCGTCAGATGATCGATCATGGACTCCGGCTTCGTCAGTGACAGGCATGCGATCAGCATCGCACTCGAGATCGCGACAGACGAGACGTTTCTGTCCGGTCGGACCACGTCGACAAAGACACTGGCCAGTCCGAGGAAGGAAAACGACAGCACGATTGGAAAAGAGTGTCCCTGAAAACAGGGCTTTTTCAGAAGAGCATAGACGGCGGTGAAAACTGCCGATACGGCGGTCACGGCAGAAAGCAGGAAGAAGCAGCGGCCGCGGAAATACCGGCCGTCTGCATAGTAGAAAAACAGGTTCGTCAAAGGCGTGAACAGGATGATCACACCGACGATGACCGCCGGACTCGCGATCGCCGCAAGTGACCGGAAGTTTTTCGGTTTCAGTTCTTTTGTGATCGAAACGGCATAGAAACTCATCAGGACCGGGAACGTCAGGCGAAGGAGGTAGAACATCACCAGAACCAGGGTGCCCAGGATCTGAGGAACTCCCTCGGAGTTATTGACGACAACGGCGGAAAAGAACTCGAAGATCACGTCCGCGCACGAAAGCATGACCGCTGCCGTAAACATGCGGTTTCTTTGCACGGGGAGCTGGCGTTTGCTGAAAAAGTATATGACGAGCACGCCCAGAGGCAGTGCCGCGCAGATCGGAAATACATATGCAATTGTAAGAAGTCCGTCCACTATTCGATCCGTCCTTTTCCTGTTGAGATCTCTTTGTGAGTACCTCTATTTTACCTGATGAGAAAGCGAATTTCTATTCTGATCGTAGTATAATGAAAATGGAAACAAAGGAAGTACAAGTGCTTTTGACGCAGGATCTTCCTGCGCCTTATGCCTTGCGGAACTTTCTCGGAGGTTAGGATTTGAGTACGATACTGGACTATGTCAAGAGCGAGAAACGCTCCTTTTCGGAGTTCCCGTTCAACCATATCGACGCACTCGTTTTTGCCGAGGCGACGTATTTTCAGTGGGAGTACCCGCTGCATAACATCTGGACGCAGGAATGGCCGTACCAGATCTCTGATTCCATGTTCTTTTCCGAGATGCCGAAGTCGCAGGAGATGCCGCTTTTCGGACAATATGCGGCGGATACCGAGAACAATCTTAAGATGATCGATATCCTGCGTGAAAGCCCGCGCTATAAGGATGTCTCCATTTCCCACCTCTGCGCCAGAACGAATGAAAGGGAACAGATCCAGTTTGCCGCCATGTGCTTTCACCTGCCGGACAACATCTGCTTCGTCGGTTTCCGCGGGACGGACGGCACCCTGATCGGCTGGAAAGAAGACTTCCAGCTGTCATACCTGTATCCTGTCCCGGCCCAGGAAGAGGCCACCCGTTATTTGAATTTCCTGGGGCGCAAATTTTCCCCGGAGACCCGCTTTTATATCGGCGGTCATTCCAAAGGCGGCAACCTTTCGATCTATTCCGCGACGAGCTGTTCGGATCCTATCAAATCCAGGATCCTCGGAATCTTTTCCTTTGACGGTCCGGGGTTTTCCTTTAAGCTGCACGAGACGGAGCAGTATAGAAAGATCGCGCACATGGTCCACCACCTCGTGCCCTCCTCTTCCTTCGTCGGCATGCTCTTAGAGAGCGCTCCGGGCACGACGAAGTTCATCGAGAACAAAGCCCTGTGGCTCAAGCAGCACAGTCCTTTTACCTGGGAAGTGAAGCAGAATGATTTTTCCTATGTTCCGTCCTTGAACAAGAACGCCGGCGTCCGTATCGCCGCCGTCGACAGCTGGCTTTCCGACCAATCTTTCGAGGACAGAGAGAGTTTCACGGAAATGCTCTACCATATCGCCACCTCTTCCGGCGCGAGCAACATCTTCCGCCCGGACAGCAGCTGGGCAGTAAAGATGTCACACATCATCGACGCAACGAAAGCCGTCGATGCGAAGTCCCGCGCCCGTTTGATCGAGACCCTCCGGATCCTCGTGCTCTTTTCCTTCCGTCAAAAAAAGTAACTGCCCTTCGGCCTTCGCCTCCGGGCAGTTCCCTGTTCACTTTGCTTTTATGCGATTTCACGCTTCAGCTGTCGCACAGCGATCTGCGTTTTTCTTTTCTCAGCTCTGTACGTCTTCCGTGGCATCTGCCTCTACAGCCGGAGCGGCTGTATATGCGGTAGCATCTGTTCCGGAGACGACCTTTGCAGCTTCACCTGCTTCAGCAGAAGCATCTTCGTCTTCCGGCTTGTCCATTTTCTTGCCGAGGAACTCCGGCAGATTCATGCCGGCCATCTCGAAGATCTCGTTCATCGGCGGGACACTCTTCATGAGGCCCGAGATGAAGTTTGCCGTGGAGCTTTTACCGTCGGCGCCTGTGCCGTTGCCACTGTCCCAGACAGTTACCTTGTCGATCTTCAGATCGCGGATCGCTTCTACCTGGATCTTCATGAGGTCTTCCATCTTGTCGGCGAGCATGAGCATCATAGCGTTCTTGGCGTCTCCGCCTGCAGCAGCTACGATCTTCTCAAAACCTGCAGCCTGCTTCTGCAGGATCTCCTGCATACCACGAGCCTGAGCTTCCATCTTAGCGTAGATTGCGTCAGCTTCACCGGCTGCCTGTCTTCTGATCTTTTCAGCTTCTGCCTCGGCGGCGAGCTCGATCTCTCTCTTGCTGATCTCCGCCTTAACGATAACATCGGCTTCGAGGGTTGCTTTTTCACGGGCGGAACGGGAAAGCTCAGCTTCTTTTTCAGCAGCGTACGCTTCTTCCAATGCCTTAGCGGCCTGTACCTTCTCAGCAGCGATCGCCAGTCTCATAGCCTCAGCAGCTTTCTCACGGCGTACAGCCTCGGAATTAGCAACTTCGATCTTTGCGCTGTTCTCACCCTGGATAGCCATGGAGTTTGCAGATGCAACCTGGATTCTCTGATCCTTCTGGGCAAGAGCCTCACCGATAGAGCCGTCTCTTTCCTTCTCAGCAACATTCTTCTTCGCGTCATTGATGGCCTTAGCAGCTGCCTCTTTACCAAGAGCGCTGATGTAGCCGGATTCATCGGAAATATCCGTTACGTTTACGTTGATCAGGCGAAGACCGATCTTCTTAAGTTCTGTCTCCACGTTTCTGGATACAGCCTCGAGGAACTTATCACGGTCAGTGTTGATCTCCTCGATGTCCATCGTAGCGATGACCAGACGGAGCTGACCGAAGATGATATCCTTAGCGAGTTCCTGGATCTCAGAAAGCTTCAGGCCGAGAAGACGTTCGGCGGCGTTCTGCATGACACCCTGTTCTGTGGAGATACCGACTGTAAAAATAGACGGTACGTCAATACGGATGTTCTGACGGGACAGTGCGGAACGAAGATCGACCGCAATGGAGATCGGCGTCAGGTCAAGGTACTGATAGGACTGAATGATCGGCCAAACAAACGCAGCACCGCCATGAATACACTTAGACGAGCGGGCAGATCCGTCCGAATTCCTGCCGACTTTACCGTAGATGACCATGATGCGGTCAGACGGGCATTTTCTGTACCTCGACAAAAAAATCAAAAACAGTGTGAATACCAACAGAGCAACTACAGCTAAAAGGCAAATAATCTCAAATGGCATTTTCGTTTCCTCCTACTTACTTGTTAGTTATATTTGGTCACAATCAGTGTTGTACCCTTTGTGATGCCGATGACCGTTACCTGAGTACCGGTACCGAGCTTTTCTTCTTCGTCCGTGACCGCGTCAAATTCCGACAGCTGATCCTGGACCTTCACGATGACTTTTCCGGACATTTCACGCTTAGCGGGGATCGGGATATACACTTCACCATCCATACCGAGCGCATTGCGGACATCCATGGTTCCGTCAGACTGTGCTTTCAGCATACCCCACAGAGCAATTGCCATCAAGAACATTCCGACAAATCCGCAGACGAATGCAAGAAGCGCTGCGCCCCAGACCGGCATTCCCGCTTTCATGAAGATCAGGCCGGTCCAGCCGAAGAGGCTGAAGAAGGCAATGATGCCTTGCATCGAAAAGAGCCTGAATCCGGAACCATGCAGTTTGTCTGCACGATCTACATAAGTCCTTCCGTCCGGCAGATCCTGATCCGGGATACCTACATCCGGACCTCTGACCATCAGGTCGTGAGGTGCGGCGTCCGCGAGGTAGACATCGCCACTATGGACATCTACGACTACGCTTCCCTGCACCTGGCCGAAATCGTGGATCAGCTGACCGACATGTGTATCAGTGTCCAGATCGTGATCATAATCGAATCCGACGTGGCCGTCCGCTCCGGCGATATCTCCGTGAACCGAGCCGTCCAGATCCGTTCCGACGTCACCGTGAATGCCTCCGACGTCACCATGACCGAAACTGTGTCCGATGTCGCCGTGTCCATGTCCGAAATCGTGCCCGACATCCACGTCATGCCCGAAATCACCATGTCCGTGTCCGAGATCGTGCCCGACATCCACGTCATGCCCGAAATCACCATGTCCGTGTCCGAGATCGTGCCCGACATCCACGTCATGCCCGTGACCGAAGTCGTGACCATGGCCGCCCATATCATGACCGTTCAGATCGCCTGCTGCATGAGACGCTGCTCCGATCAGCAGGAGAATAAACTGGAAGATCAAAAGAACGGTGAAGACAACCGCGATGCACGCGAAGATCTGCTCCGGCAGATTCAATGCTTCAAACCAATTTACAAGAAATTCCATTGTTGTTCTCCTTTCTTAGATTTCTCTTAACAGCCGCTCCGCCTCTTTCTTGAGCACAATCGAAAGGTGTGCGGTATAAAGGACAGTGAGCAGTTTCTTGATCTGTTCGCGGCTTGTTCTCTTGTAATCAAACTTCTGCTGATTGATGATCTTGTCGATCATGTCATTAAGTTTGGTCTCCGACCGGATCGGGTCGACCGGCGCTACGGCAAGTAATGTGCAAAAAGCGCTGTAGACCTCGTTATCCTGGTTTGCCATCTTCAGCAGTTCGATGATCCCCTCTAGAGAGAAGACATCTTTGAAATGATTCAGGATCGCAAGCCGCACGAACCGGTCCCGGTTGTAAAACTTATTGACCGGAGATTCCACGAATTTTCTCTTTACCCAGTTCTGCACCGTGTGCGCCTCGATACCGAGAAGTTGTGTTACCTGCCGAAGCTGCATGCCTTCCATCAGGAACATCGGATCCAGTATCCTGTCTACGTTCTGAAGATGCTCTTTCGTGACGGCGATCAACGTACCCGGCAAATGTTCATTCATCAAGATGTCCTCCTCCTTTAGATTTCTCGCCTTTTCCGAAGCTCCCGGTTTTTCCGATGTTCGGAAAGTTTCGCGCCCGGTTTCGGCACTTAAATGATTATGCTCATGATACTACACGGTCACATGACTGTCAAGCGCACTCACGAGAACTTTTTATAAAATCGTATGGCCGTGTATTTCTTTTTCTTACTCCGAAATGTATAATATAGGCACAGGCACGCCTGCAGGTATTGTCGGACGTGTTTTTCCGCTAAGACGAAGGGAGCGTTTACATGGCTTTTCGAAACGATACATTTATGGGATCCGACGGCGAGACCCTGATCACATATTCCACGATGACACCCTCTTCTTCGGTAAAGGGCGTCGTGCAGATCGTCCACGGCATGTGCGAATACATGGACCGGTATACCGAGCTGGCCCGCTATCTGGCAGATAAAGGATTTATCGTATGCGGCGAAGACCACATGGGCCACGGCAAAAGCGTCGGAGAAGGCGGCATCTACGGTTATTTCGGAAGAGAATACGGTTCTTACCATCTGGTCGAAGATATCGAAAAGATGCACCGCATCATGAAAGAGCGTTATCCGGACAAACCCTATATCATGTTCGGTCATTCGATGGGTTCCTTTATCGCGAGAAACTGGTTTGCCCAGTACGGCAACGACTGTTCGGGCCTGATCCTTTCAGGCACTGCCGTTTCAAATAAGCTCGTCCGTCCGCTGACCACTCTCGCCAAGATCCAGCGCGTCTTCGTCGGCGACAAGCGCCCGGCCAAAACAATCGCGAAAATGATCAACAACACCTATCTTAAGAAAATATCGAACCCGGCCACACCGGCAGACTGGATCTCTAATGACAAAGAGGTCGTCAAAAAATACATGGCGGATCCGCTTTGCACTTTTACTTTCACCCATTCCGCGTATATCGACCTGTTTACACTTCTTAAAGAATGCAACTCCGATTCCTGGTATGGATCGATCCCGCACGACAAGCCGATTCTCCTGATCTCAGGTGACGAGGATCCGGTCGGCAATTACGGCCAGGGCCCGCAGGAGATCCACGACCGGCTGATCGACGCCGGACAGGAAAAAGTCTCGATCGACATCCGCCACGGCATGCGCCACGAGCCACACAACGAGATCGGTCGCGAAGCAGTCTACGAGAAATACGCCGCATATATCTGCGACAATTTCATCAAAGACAAAGCCGACTGAGTCCCGCGTATGGCCGCGGGCAGAACTTCCGGGGCAGCCATTCTTTCAGGATTCCGGGCAATGTCAGTATGAAAGTGCTTTTCAAGCATTTTGTACGGTACGTTTTTGATCATTTCCGGTTGTTTTTCGGTATGAAAGGATCAAAACCCCCATTTCACCCGTAAATTTAGGCACTTTTCAATCCAAATTCTTGGATTATTACGGGCGAAAAGCACTTGAAAGCTCTTTCATACCGAATTTGACCGTGTTTTTGCTCGAAAATTACGGGCGAAAAGCACTTGAAAGCTCTTTCATACCGAATTTGACCGTGTTTTTGCTCGAAAATTACGGGCGAAAAGCACTCGAAATCTTATTTGTACCGAATTTGCAATCACAACTGCAAAAAAAGAGACTTCCTCTGTTATGAGGAAGTCTCTTTCGTTTTTCGATGAACCGGCTTCTGCCGGGAGCCGGACTGTGGCAGGGTCTCTGTCCGATTCTTACACTCTGTTGTAGTTGATCAGGCAGCCCTTCAGAATGATCTGACGTTCTTCGTCCGTCAGATCGCCGAGGCGCAAGTCGAATTCTGTAAGGCCGTTCTCACCGACAGTATATGCCTTGATGACTTCGGCCTTGCTCTCGACCGCAGCCTTGATGCCCGGGATGAAGATGTAGTCGAGGTTCTTAAACGGAAGCTCGCCCTCTTCGATCAGGAACGGGAGCATCCCCCAGTTGATGAGGTTCGATCTGTAACGCTTGGTGGCGTATTCGTTGGCGATATTCGCCCAGCCGCCTAATACCTTCTGGCAGGAAGCCGCCTGCTCACGGGCAGAACCGTCACCCGGCTTGACCGCGAAAATCGTGGAACCGAATCCGGTATTGGTACGGTGCACGTCCGGGAAGTCCTTCTTGATGATCTGCATCACGGTATGAATCTCCGGGAACAGATCACAGAGCTTCTTATCTTCTTCTCTTGCCTTCTCGACCTTTTGAATCTCTTTTGCACGTCCTACATACTCCGGATCCTTACGGCTCAGCGTAAACTCGGCAAGTCCGAGAGGATTGGATCTGTAGGAAGATGTCTCACCGGACGGGATCAGCTCGTCGGTCGTTGTGACCGGATCGTGGATCTCGGAAACGCAGCGCAG
>CAJOLL010000055.1 GCA_905235455.1 uncultured Clostridia bacterium | reverse complement strand
GATCAAGGTTCCCTGTCCGCCGACGCCGGCGAGTACGATAGAAATATCCTTTGCCATATTATGCTTCCTCCTTCTTCGAAAGTGCATCGAACTTACACATATTGATGCAAAGACCACATGCATTGCAGGCCTCCGGATCGATGACCGGTTTCTTGTCCGGGCCGGCTACAAGGGCCGGGCACATGATACGGGAGCAGGCACCGCACTTCTTGCAGACTTCCTCATTCAACTCAATAGAAACACCCTTCGGCTTTTTGCCGGTCGGGATCAGTGCACACGGGCGGCGTACAATGATTACCGAAACGCAATCCTTGGCGATCTCTTCTTTTACGATCTTCTCTACTTCATAAGTATCGACCGGATCAACCGTCCTTACTGAGGTAACACCGACACTTCTGCAGAGAGTCTCAAGGTCAATTGCCGGAGCCGGCTGCAGGCGGATGTTCTTACCGGAAGCAGGATTCTGCTGATGTCCTGTCATACCCGTGATCGAGTTATCGAGGATCATGACGGTGATTGCACTCTGGTTATATACGGCATTGATCAGGTTCGTGATACCGGAGTGCAGGAAAGTGGAGTCACCGATAACGGCAACGGTCTTCTTGCTGTCTTCTCCGTCACTGGCCTTGTCAAAACCATGAGCCATACCTACCGAAGCACCCATGCAGACGGAAACGTCCATCGCAGCTGTCGGCGGAAGAGTTCCAAGCGTATAGCATCCGATATCGCCCATGACCTGTACCTTTGCTCTGTTAAGCGCGAGGAACATGCCTTTATGCGGACAGCCGGCGCAAAGAAGCGGCGGACGGCCCGGAGCCTGCGGAAGCTTGTCGAGGTCCAGTGCTTTTTCCGGAAGAGCTTCCGAAGAAAGCACGGAACGGATCATTCTGGCGTTGTATTCGCCCTGCAGTGTGAAAAGATCTTTCCCCTCGCAGGCAATGCCTGCCGCCTTGATTTCAGTCTCCATGAAAGGATCAAGTTCCTCAACGACGACCAGGCGGTCAACCTTAGATGCGAAATCGCGGATCAGATCCATCGGAAGCGGCCATACACAGCCGAGCTTGAGGACGGATGCCGACGGAACGCCTTCTTTTACATATTGGTACGAAGCTCCTGCCGTGATGATGCCGAGCTTTGTATCGCTCATCTCGATCTTATGGATGCCCATACCGAGGAACTCTTCATTAGAAGCCTTGGCTATATCCAGTGTTCTCTGTTCAACGACCACGTGGCGCTTGATCGCCATGGACGGCATCATGACATACTTGTTGACGTTCTTTTCATAAGGACGAACAACAATGTCCTTCGGGTCGGACAATTCCACCAGAGAACGGGAATGCGAAACACGTGTATGCATTCTGAGAATGACCGGTGTATCGAACTTCTCGGAAAGGTCAAAAGCCATCTTGGCAAAGTCCTTGCACTCTTGGCTGTCAGAAGGCTCCAGGATCATAAGTTTGGCAGCACGGCCGTAGTTTCTGCTGTCCTGCTCGTCCTGGGAACTGTGCATACCCGGGTCATCTGCGACGACGAAAACCAGACCTCCGTTTACGCCCTCATAAGCGGCTGTAAACATCGGGTCGGCGGCAACATTCATACCGACATGTTTCATACATGTCATCGCTCGTGCACCACGGATGCTGGCTCCGATCGCTACCTCGGATGCTACCTTCTCGTTCGTCGCCCACTCACAGTAAATACGGTCATAGGTGGCGATCGTCTCAGTGATCTCTGTGCTCGGGGTACCCGGATAGGATGAAACTACCTTCACTCCTGCTTCATAGGCACCGCGTGCAACAGCTTCATTACCTAACATGATCTGTTTCACTTTTTATACCTCGCTTATATTCAGTTAGTGTTCACTAGCATTAGCACCCGTCTATTGTATCACGATTTAGCCTTTAATATCATCAATTCTCGCCGGGATGTCTTTCGGCATATCCTTAAATGCGGCATCGACGACTTTCTTATCCAGCTTCGGAGTGATCCAGGAGACTACCGGTACGAGGATAAGTCCGAATAACATGGCAAAAGCACCTGCGTTGATCGGAGAAGCGAGATTGATCGGAAGTCCAGTAGGGAACTGAAAGCTATGTCCGAAGAGAGCACCATTGCTGAGGATCAGGTGGGATACGGTAATGCCGACACCACTGATGAAAGATGCCCATACAGCTGCTTTGGTAACGCCCTTCCAGAAAAGACCGTAAAGGAACGGAGCCAGGAAGGACCCTGCCATAGCGCCCCAGGAGATAGACATCAGCTTCGTGATATATACGTCATTAGAACGATAACAGTAAATGGCCAGTACCATGGAAATAATCACGAAGAAAGCAAGGAACAGACGGATGATGCTGACCTTCTTCTTCTCTGTCATATCCTTGATCACGTTATCGGCAAGAACGTCCAGAGTGATCGTGGAGCTGGATGTGAGGACCAGCGATGTCAGTGTGGACATGGAAGCCGAAAGAACAAGTACAACAAGGATCGCGATCAGAAGTGTCGGGATCGCAGTGTCAAGGATGACCGGCATGATCTTATCCATATTCAGTCCGCCGGAAGATGTTTTGATCGAGTCAATGTTTTCATTTGTGATAAAGATACGTGCAAAACCACCCATGAAGTAAGAACCGCCTGCGATGATGACGGCAAAGATCGTGGATACGACAGTGGCTGTATGAACAGACTTGTCATCTTTGATGGAATAGAATTTCTGAACCATCTGCGGAAGACCCCAGGTACCCAGAGAAGTCAGGATAACAACACCCAGGAGGTTAAGAGGTTCCGGTCCGAAGAGTGAAGAGTATACACCCTGAAATTCCGATCCGTTCTGCGCCGGAATCTTAGAGAGTTCTGTCAAGGAAGGCATCAGACCGCCATGGTAATTCAGGACACAGATGATGGTCATCGTGATACCGACGATCATAATCATACCCTGAATAAAGTCATTGATCGCCGTGGACATGTAACCGCCGAGGATTACATATGTGGCAGCAAGTACACTCATTACGACAATGCAGATCTCGTAACCGTTACTGATACGATCCAGGCGAAGTGCGGAAGTAAAGAGATAAGAGAGGCCGTTAAATACCGATGCGGAATAAGGGATCATAAATACAAAGATGATCAGTGCCGACGCGATACGCAGAGCCTTGGAATTATAACGCTTACCGAAGAAGTCCGGCATTGTATTCGTGTTTAACGTTTTGGTCATGATGCGGCAACGTTTACCGAGGATAACCCAAGCCGCCAAAGAACCGATAAAGGCATTGCCAAGACCGATCCAAAGAGCAGAAACACCGAAGTCCCAACCGAACTTACCTGCATAACCGATAAAAATAACTGCGGAAAAATACGTAGCTCCGAAAGAGAATGCCGTGAGCCACGGTCCTACCTTTCTACCGCCGAGTACAAAAGAAGAAACGTCTTTGGTGTTTTTCCTTGAGTACAAACCTACCCCGATAATCATTGCGAAGAACACGACAATGACTATCCCGTACAAGAGATCAAGAGAATCCATAATCTACCATCCTTCTGTTGCCAAAATGAGCAACCCTACATTTACTTTCGCCCGAACGGGCATAAAAAACTTCTTTCTCATGATAACAGACACAAATAAAGATGCAAGGGGTTTGCCGTGTTTTCTGCGAATTAATTAAGATAAGAGACAAGGGATATCCTGAAAGGCGAGTTTTGCGAAAGCAAACTGTTTGAGCCGGGAAGGATATACCCTTGTCTCTTATTTATATTTTTCCATATAGAAAACACGGCAAACTATTGTATCTCTATTGTTTCTCCGCAACAGATGGAATGCATCTTGTCACCGACTTGTTTTCGAAAGAACAGGAACTGCTCTTTTCCGGTACAGTGGCAGGTGTAATACGTCGCGCACGAGTCCTTAAGTGCTTTTGCCGTATCAAGAAGGATCTCTTCATCACACACTTCGTCGTACCTCATCGTATGAAGGCCTCCGATAAAAGTCCGGAAACGCATCGCATAGATGAGATTGATGATGCCTTTGTGGGTGCAGCCGCTGATCAGATGATCTTTAAAGCCGTCGTGGATCAGAAGATACATCTCGTGCTCATACTTCTCTTTTTCCATATATTTTCCGCGCCTGACCTTCTGGCCGTGCGTATCGACCGGTCTCTTCAGATCCATAATGCTTACAAAAGAAAGTTCATTATCGATGTCGATATTTTCTCTCACCTTGATATAGCGCGGGTGCCCGTCCATAGAAGGATCCAGACCAATGTATTGGTTTCTTCCGTTAAAGTGAGGTTCAAAGGCAAGTTCATTCATGTATACATATGCGATTTTGTTGATTTCCAAAAACTTTTCAAGACCGCCGCCGTGATCATAATGCCCGTGAGAAAGAAACGCGATATCGACCAGACCGAGATCGATACCGAGTTTCTCCGCATTTTTGTAAAAGGCATCACTCGAACCGAAGTCAAAAAGGATCTTATGACGGTCCGTCTCGATATGAAGGCTCAGCCCATGCTCTGTGATCAGTCCCTTCGAACTTGTATTGTCAGAAAGAACGGTTATTTTCATATTTGATCATCCCATCCGCAATCAATCTTTGAAAACAGTATACCTTATCTCCTTGAGAAATCAAAAAGAGCTGCCTCATAGAAGGCAGCTCTCTTTATTCCGTATTTTAAACCGGATTATTTAAAAAGTCCCTCTGCAAAAGAGCAAACCTGCTCGCAGATCTCTTCAGTATTCTCAGAAGCAAGGATCGTTGTCATTGCGGCACCGGACTGGTAAACCACGATAGACATATCCCCGTACATATACATACAGTAATTGTAATCGCTCTCTTTCTCATAGGAAACCGCGATCAAATCAATTCCCGTCATACACTTATCGGCGTAAGCCTTTGCAGAAGCTTCGCTGTCAAATTCGTAATATGTGTAGATAAGACCGGAATCAGAGAAAGCCATACCGGTGCATACTGTCTGGTAACCCTGGATATCAGTAGTCTGATTCATGAACATTACATCGGCAGCAGCAGCCGGGTCAGCGTTTTCAACAGCCGCCTTGAAAGCATCCTGAGTCAGGTCGATCTTCTTACCCGGTACCGGTCTCAGAGAACCCTTTGTTTCGGGAGCGGGAGTTGTAGAAGATGTTGTGTCATCTGTAGTAACCGGTGTTGTATCTGTCGGCTCTGTATCTGTCGGTTCCGTATCTGTCGGCTCTGTCGGATCAACATCGCCCTCAACATCCAGAGCTTTGATCATGTCTGCGTAGATCGCCTCGCAAACTTCAGAAAAATTGGAAAGTGTGTACTCGTCGTCTTCCACCTCGAACTTAACAGTTACATCAATTGTCTGATAGTTCTTCTCCTTCTGGGAATCGATCGCTTCCTTGAAATCGTCGATGTCGTCACCTGCTTCATCAAAAGCATCCTCATAGTCCGGCAGGGAAACTGTTACACCGACAGAAGCTGTCTTCTTCTTTTCCTTAACGCTGTCCTCATCGATCTCAAAAGATGCCTTTTCCATAACAGCTGCGACAAATTCATTATCGGCAATTGCTTCAAGATCAGCTAATGCATCGCCGTCAACACCAAGCTCTTTCTCAAGTTTCTTGATCTTCTTGGCATTGAGAGATACAACAGCATCCATGAGAGTCTCTGTGGCAGCAACACAACCTGTTGCTTCACTGTCATCATCCTTCTTATCCTTCTTGCTGCATGCAGCCAAAGAAGCAATCATCGAAAAAGAAAGAGCCATACAGGCAATTTTCTTAACATTCAATTTCATTTCTTATCCTCCTTATAGAAAATACTCAGTTCCTTTTTCACAACACAAAATTATATACTTTTTTATCGGAAACTTCAATGATCCTCTCAAATTACTCTTACAAGCGTTTTAGCGGATAAAAAAGGATCCGGAAATCACTTTCCGGATCCTGGTGCGGCGAACGGGACTTGAACCCGTATGGTCGCCCACACGCCCCTCAAACGTGCGCGTCTGCCAATTCCGCCACCGCCGCATGGCTTAAAGCATGAATAAGTATACTTATAAACTCTGATGGTGTCAAGCACGATTTTCGCTCTTAATTTATCACATTTCATTTATGTTTACAGAATGGTAGAATAAATAGGAAAAGACGAGACAGGAGCAGAAAAATATGAGACTTTCGGAACTTCTTAAATTCGATGACATCGTGATCCAATGTCACGATAACCCGGACGCAGATGCCCTTGCCAGCGGTGCCGCACTGCATTGGTACTTCACAAAGAAACAGAAAAAAGTCCGTTTCATCTACCGCGGTAAAAACAAGATTCAGAAAAGCAATCTCAAGATCATGCTCGCTGAACTCGAGATCCCGATCACTTACGAACCGGATTTTGACGAGAATCCGCAACTTCTGATCACCGTCGACTGCCAATACGGCCAGAGAAATGTCTCCATGACACGTGCGCAGAATATCGCGATTATTGATCATCACCAGGTGACAGTAGCACTTCCCGAATATGCGGAAGTGAAAAGCAATATCGGCAGCTGTGCCACTGTCGTATGGAACCTGATCCGAAATGAAGGTCTGGACTTTTCTGAAGAAAAGAACCTCTCCACTTCCCTCTACTATGGTCTTTTCTCGGATACCAACCGCCTTTCCGAGGTGTCCCACCCGCTTGACCGGGATATGCTGGATTCTCTGGTCATACAAAGAAGCCTGATCACGCGTATGAGTAACGCAAATATCTCTCTTACCGAATTAAAGATCACAGGAAAGACGATCTTTGAATATGAGTTCTATGAAGATCACAACTATCTGATCTTAAAATCCGAACCCTGTGATCCGAATATTCTCGGTGTCATCAGTGACTTTTCTTTAGAGACCGATAAGGTCGACGTATGTCTGGCCTACTATGTAAGTCCATATGAAGTCAAATTTTCCGTCCGTTCCTGCACCAAAGAAGTTCATGCCAACGAGCTGGCCGCTTTCCTTGCAGAAGGTGTCGGAGGAGGCGGCGGACACATATACAAAGCCGGCGGTTCTCTGCGTCCCGAAAAACTTGATAAGGATCCTTCAGTGCTTCTTAAGGAACGCATCAATGAATACTTCGAAATGTTTACGATCCTTTACACCAAAGATACGGTACTGGATACATCCGATATGCTCCTATATGAGAAAAAGCCTCAGGAAGTCGGTGCTGTCCATCTGTCAGATATCTTCCCGCCGAAGACGCAGGTCGAGATCCGTACTCTCGAAGGCGATGTCGTGGTTTCCGTGGAAGAAGACAGTTATCTCATGATCGGTATTGAAGGAGAAGTCTATCCGACGAACCGCGAGAAGCTTTTCGCGAGATATAAGTCTCTCAACCATCCGTATTCGAAGACATTTGAATACGCCCCGAGTATAAAGAGCCTCGCGACCGGAGAAAAGACCGATGTCATGTCCCATGCCCAAGCCATGATCAGTCACGGAGGCGGCCTGATCTACGCCAAGCCTTTGGAGCGGAGTGTCAAGCTTTTCACCTTGTGGGATGAAGAAAAATATTATCTCGGCAATGTCGGAGACTATATCGCAGTCCGTTCGGAAGACGAGCACGATATCTACGTCATCAAGAAGCACCTGTTCCCGCTTCTATATCAGGAAGCCAAATCAGTTAACTGATTCCGTACTGCGATTTTTGTTCTTCAGTAAGTTCCAGATCGCCTATGATCCGATATGCTTTCTCTATCAGATCGGAAAGAGTATAGTGCCGGAAGTATCCGACACGGATCTCTTTCATGCTCTTAAATGAGAAAGAAAAGAACCGGTCCGTCGGTGCATGATAGCCCAAGGAATTCCAAACGACTCCAAGTTCGATCCATTCGTTCATATCCACGATGTCCGTGATCTCACCCGTCTGAATATAGATCAGCTCCTGGTCCTCGAATATACGGAACTCGGCTTTGATCCTGGAATTATAGTAAACTTCCACCTCGGATTTTCCGAGAAAACTACCATCCTTGGCATCATAACGGTACAAAGAACCATCACCGAATACAACAAGGATCTGTTCGTCTGATTTTCCTTCTCTGAGGAAAGCCGCACCGATCGCACAAAGACCATTGCTTTCCAATTGCATCTCCTGTCGTCCTTCCGAATTAAAAACGATGACACGGCTGCTGTCCGAAAGAATCCATCTCTCACCTTTACTGTCATGCTCAAATACAAATGTTCCGTCCCAGTCACCCGGAAGATCGATATCGATATAGGCTTCATCAGTTACATCAAGCATATAGTCTTCTGTGTCCGTTGAAAAATGGATCACTTTATATTCCGGATAGTATTTCGGAGCCGATTTCAGGAATAGATCTTCTTCCGGCAAATCAAATTCCTCTTCTTTACCGGTCTTCAGATCAAGAAGGTGTAAATGAAGACCCGATTGGTAATCGATTTTGGAGCAATAGGTAAGATAATTGTCGGTCATACTTCCGTAACTCGAAAGAGAGAGAGGCGATGAGCCGAGAACGGTCTCATCTTCCACTTCGCCATTTTTCATGGAAATCACATTTAAAATAACCTGAAAATCCGAATCATAACGCAAAACATAAAGCTCATCCTTGTAAATGCCAAGGAGTGTTGGAGCGGAAAAACCATTTGAAGGAACAGTGATATCAAACAGCAGTTCGGTATCATTCGCGTCATAAACCAATAATCGAGAGATCGAATTTTCACTATCGAGCGATGAGATGATCAGATAATCATCATCGGTATAGGATTCATAGAGGCTCGAAAGTACAACATCTTCATTGATTTCCGTCCACTCGGAATCAGAAACATACAGATCATAATAAAGTACTTCACTGGCATTATCCTGAAGCACATACACACCAGATCCGATGACTACTTGCACGATATTATCCACAAACTCGTAACTGATCGTCGTCGTATTGGTGCTGATGCTGTCAACAGGGGTACCTAATCCGCCGGACTGGGTAATAAAAATAAAAGAACCGTCCCCGTCACTATCATCGATATCGACCACCACCTGCTGGATCATATAATGGCCGAGTTCTTCGCCTGTTTCCACGGAATACACAACGATCGCATCCCCCGTTTCAAAGGCTACCGCATTTCTGGCAGGAAGATTTAAAAGTTCACTGGATGAATAATTGACATTATAATTTATCTCTTTCGACCACTCTCTTGTCATCGTACTTGTGTCGACACATGAAACGATGTCCGTATGTGGCGTTACGATGATGTTAGTGTCGCGAAGAAGGTTTTCCGAAGAAAGATAGTCAAATTCAACAAAGACGACCGATTCATTATCGGCCCAGATGAGTTCTCGAACATCCGGTCCTGCGATCTCGACTCTTTGGATCGATTCGTCCGCAAATGTAAATAAACCTATATAATCAGAATTGGTTTCCAAGTGAAAAACTATCTTATTTGCATCCGGAGAAAGCGCAAAATTCGAGTAAGTCGCAATCACATCATCTATCAATAACGGAAGTTCATATGTATCCAGAAGCTGTCCATCCAAAGAAAAAAGATAAAGAGTATGGGCGGAAGAAGGAAGATAGATCGAGGACATATCTTCAGGAAACAGCGGACCGTTGTAACTGAAATTGCCGCGCTCCGGAAGAGAATATTCCCATGTCACTTTTGCCTTGTTTAAGTCGATCATGTACAAGGTCTGATTTGTTGTGACCAAAAGATTATCATCCCCTATATAATCAAGAGAGAAAACACTTTTTCCGGAAAATGCCTTTTCAAAAATCACTTCATGGGTCTTTGTATCCCAAGAAGTTACCGTCTGCGTGCTTTCAGAAACGGTAAATGACGTTCTTTCCGGTGAAAGCGCCATATGTTCGATCCTTGTGGCAGTCTGATAATTCCAAACAGACTGAATCGTGTTCCCGGAAAGCGGCTGGTAAGCAAGAGTAGAATCCGTCAATGCGCGAATGGCTTCCGATGTGATCGGTCGGTCATATTCATCGGTAGGAAGAGCTGCCAAGGCAAGCTGGATCGCTGCGATGCGTTTTTCTTCCGAAAGCAGTTTTTCCGACTCATAAGCGAGGTACTTCGACTGGTTTTTCAGAGAATCCCTATAGTTCTTCTGAATCTTCATGCGACTCCAGATCAAAAAGCCGGAGAAACCGACAGCCAGAGTCGTAAGCGTCAGGCCCAAGGCAGTGATCCTCTGCATCTGATAGGCACGTCTTCTGTTCATCAGTTCATCATAAGAGCATCCGATCAATGCTGCAGCCAGTCTGGGAAGTTCATCTTTATCCGCTTTTCGGAAAGACTGGCGGTAATCACAGCACAAGGGCTCCTTTTCATGCAGATAAGTCGAAGTCGTTCCATCCGGATTAAGTATCTTCACTTCTTCTTTCAAAAGCTCCTCAGGCAGCACCTCATAGGGTTCCCCCTCGGCAAGAACAGCAAGAATATGGTCTCTGGAATGCGTTTGCAGGAAATACTCGATCTCACGCTTGACCCATGCAGATTCACATGTGCTTTTCGAGCAGATAACGATCAGAAAGTCAGAATGTATAAGCGCATTCGAGATCGTATCCGAAAGATCACTTGTAATCGGCAGTTCATCTTTGTCACGGAAGATCCGCTGAATACGTTTCATCCCTGTCTTCTTACGGATCTTCGCAGGAATATGAAAATGTTCGAGTTTGGAATGGATATGTTCCGCCACTTTAATATCCAGCGGTGCATGTCTATAAGAAATAAATGCATTATAATGATCGATCATGCGTACTATTTCTCCCTTCAGAAATCCCCGAAAATATTTTACACGAAAACAGGTAAAACAAAAAGGCTGCCATTGAGGCAGCCTTAATTGCTATTGCTGTTCAGTTATTCTTCGTCTTCTTTCTTCTTAAGAACCTTCGCAAAAGATGCGGAAGAAGCAGCGAGGAAGAACAGAGCGGCGAACATCTTCAAGTTGTTTCCTGTATCACCGGTCTTCGGTACACGGGTTACACCGAGAACTTCATCCTCACCCGGAGGTGTTGTCGGTGCCGGTGTAGAAGCTACTTCAGGATCAGGATCCTGAACAACAGGAGTCTCTGTGGGGACCGGCGTCGAAGTAACTTCTTCTTCATAAGAATCTTCGATCGTCGGAGCAGGCGTTACTGCTTCCTCAAACGGATCTTCGATCGTCGGAACCGTAGGTGTCGGAGTAACTGTCTCCTCGAACGGATCTTCGATCGTCGGGATCGTCGGAGTCGGCGTTACTGTCTCCTCGAACGGATCTTCAATCGGCGGAACCGTAGGTGTCGGAGTAACTGTCTCCTCGAACGGATCTTCGATCGTCGGAGCCGGTGTAGCGGTCGGCGATGGCATCGGCGTGGCCGTCGGCATCGGAGTCGCTGTCGGTACCGGGGTTGGCGTCGGCAGCGGTGTCGGCGTACTTGTAGGTGTCGGAGTATTCGTCGGCTTAGGCGTTGCTGTCGGTGTACTCGTAGGCGTCGGTGTATTTGTCGGCTTAGGCGTTGCTGTCGGCGTACTCGTAGGTGTCGGAGTATTCGTCGGCTTAGGCGTTGCTGTCGGCGTATTCGTAGGTGTCGGAGTCGCTGTCGGAACAGGCGTTGCCGTCGGCGACGGGATCGGAGTTGCTGTCGGAATCGGTGTGGCCGTCGGAATCGGTGTAGCCGTCGGCAGCGGAGTCGGCGAAGGCGTTGGGGT
>CAJOLL010000054.1 GCA_905235455.1 uncultured Clostridia bacterium | reverse complement strand
ATCAGCGTGAGATCGAAACGCTGAACCAGCAGCTCGAGTCCGAGAAACTGCGTATCGAGACCGAGTATGTAGAGATCCGAAAGCGTGCTCTCGATGAGCGTAAACAGCTCGAAAAGGAATTGGCTGAGCTCAGAGAGCAGGTCGAGATCGAAAAGAAGCGTCAGGTAGATCTGGAAGCGGAGAAGAAGAGACTTCGCGAAGAAGCGCTGAAAGATGCTCAATCCGAGCGCGAGGCAATGATCGCTCAGGCTAAAAAAGAGCAGGAAGCTATCCTCATGAGTGCACAGAAGGAGACGGAACAGCTCGCTGTGCAGGTGCAAAAAGAGTATAAAGATGCTATGGCCAGAAGACAGCAGCTGCTGGACGAGGCGCAGATCGCAGAAGCCGCCGCTAAGGATGCTATGGCTCATCGTGATCAGGCAGAAAAAGATCTCAAGGAAATGGAAAAGTCCTTAAATGAGTTGAGGACGGACTACGACGAAGCCAGAAGAAAACTTGAGACAGAGGCAGAAGAAACCTCGCGTAAGAGACTTCAGGAAGGCGAAGAGGCCAAAGCGGCCGCGATCGCTGAAGGTGAAAAGGTGAAGGCAGATGCTCTCGCTGAGGCACAGCAGGTCCTGGCGGAGGTAGAAAAGACAAAGAAACAGGCCGATTCGGAAATGCAGGCGTATGTGGCAGAAGCCCAGCGCATCATGAACGAGGTCGAAAAGGTCCAGCAGCAAAGACAGGGGCTCGAAGAAGACTGCCGGCGCATGCAGGCGGCTCTTGATGAGACACAGAAACAGTATGAGACCGTGGCTCAGGAAAAAGAGAGTCTGGATGTTCAGGTCGTAGCTTTGAAGAAAGACGCGGAGACGGAAAGTGCCCGGATCATCGGTGAGGCGCAGAAAGAAACCGAGAAGATCCTTTCCGAGACGGCTGCAGAAAGAGAACGCATGATCTCCGAGACGCAGGCGCAGATCGAATCTGCTGCCGCACAAGCCAAGGCGGACCTCGAAAACTCCCGGAAAGAAAAAGAACGTGTAGACGCAGAGACAGCACAGCTTCTCGGTTCTGCTCAGCAGGAAAAAGAGAAGATGGAAAAAGAAGCCTCCCAGATGATGGAGCAGGCAAAGAAAGCCGTGACGGATGCAGAAGAGGAGAAGAATAAGCTGACGTCTGAGGCAAGAGCAAGCTGTGACGTAATTGCCAAGCAGAAAGCTGCTCTGGAATCCGATATCGCGAAGATGACCAAGGAGCAGGAGCAGAGCAAGAACACATTTGAAACACAGATAGCTGCTCTGCAGACCGATCTTGATAATGCCAAGGCGATCATCGCCGATTCGAAGATCGCGAAGAAACTGGCTGAGGTCGAAGCTCAGGAATTGATCCTGAAAGCTGAAAAGAGAGCTGTTGCCTTGAAGGATGCCGCACTTTCCGAAAGTGAGAAGGGCAAACTTCAGGATGAGTTAAAGAAGAAGGAAAGTGAGCTGGCAGAAATGGCAAAGTCGAAGGAAGAACTTGAGAAACAGCTGAACGAGATGCAGAAGACGATCAAGAAAATGCAGGACCGTATCGACAATATGCCGATAGGCGGCGGTGCAGTCGCGATCGCAGACGGTCTGAAGGAATACTCTGTAGTCGTAGTTCCGCATCTTTCGAACGGCGAAGTCAACTCCGAACGTATCGCAGAGATCCTTGCTTCAAAGGCAGCCGGCGGATGGAGACTGCACAGCATGGTCAATGACGAAGGCGGTAAGTTACAGGCGTCCATGGGCGGTGAGAGCATGTCCCTGTCGACCAGTTCCGTTTCCATCAAGGAAGACCGCGTGCTCATGATCTTCGAAAGAAACGTCGAAGAAGGGTAATCATTCAAACATTGGTATTTCAGATAATTCAGCAGTTAAGAGGGGCCGTTCCCGGATATCCGGGAACGGTCCTTTTCATGTGGAATGTGGGAAAAGGACCTCACAAGTGAAAATGCCGTTAAGTATCACAAAAAACTTTTGCTGTTTATGAAAGTTTTTGTGGATATTGATACTGATATCGGTTATAATATTCCCATTAGAGTTTGAATTAGGAGGACGAATACATGACCAATTATTCGGCAGACAAGATCCGTAACATCGCGCTTCTGGGCCATGGCGGATCTGGTAAGACAGCGCTTGCTGAGGCGATGCTCTTTTGTGGTAAAGCGATCGACCGTCTCGGACGTTCGGCAGATGGCAACACCGCACTGGACTTTGACCCTGAAGAGATCAAGCGTCAGATTTCCCTTAACACATCTGTAGCGGCATGTGAGTGGAAGAACACGAAGATGAATCTCATCGACACTCCCGGTGATTTCGATTTTCTCGGTGAGACGATGGCCGGTATTCGTGTAGCAGGCAGCGCGATCGTTGTTATCAGCGCAAAGGGCGGTACTTCCGTAGGTACCGAGAAGGCGATCCGCTTACTGAATAAGAGAAAGGTACCTTTTCTTTTCTTCCTGAACCGTATGGATGAACCGAACGCGGACTTTGAGAGCGTTGTCGGCCGCATGATGAACCGTTACGGCCGTGGTGTTATCCCGCTGTCTCTTCCGATTATGACCGGAGATAAGATGACGGGTATCGTCGACGTTATGAATAAGCGAGCTTTTACTCTTGATGAGAAGACCGGTGCGCAGACAGAGATCCCGCTCCCGGCAGAGTTTGAAGATCGTGTTGTTGAACTTCAGGACAAGATCAACGAAGTAGTTGCGGAGAGCGACGAAGAACTGATGGAGAAGTATTTCGCAGGCGAGCCTTTCACGGAGGACGAATTCCGCCGCGGCGTACATGCCGGATTTGCAGACGGCGTTCTGCACCCGATCTACTGCGGTTCCGCTTATAAGAACTGGGGCGTGGAGTTCCTGATGAACTGTCTTTCCAAGGATACACCGCCGGCTTCCACAAAACCGCCGCAAGAAGGTGAAACTCCGGATGGCGAGAAGCTCACGATCGTATGCAATGAGAACGATCCGCTCGCAGCTTTCGTATTCAAGACGATCGCTGACCCGTTCGTAGGACGTATCTCTCTGTTCCGTGTATATGCAGGTGTTCTGAAGAGCAACTCGACTGTGTATAACGCAGTAAAAGAGAAGGAAGAGCGCATGGGAGGTCTGTTCTATTTGGTTGGTAAGAAGCAGATTCCGACAGATAAGGTCGTTGCAGGTGATATCGGTGCAGTTGCAAAACTCGTTATCACACAGACCAACGATACGCTCTGCGATAAGTCCCGCATCGTGACTCTGACCAAGATCAATTTCCCGACACCGTGTCTTTCCATGGGTATCGTCCCGAAGGCTAGAGGTGAAGAAGATAAGATCATGGCCGGTCTCAACAAACTGAAAGATGAGGATCCGGTATTTACGGTAGTTAACAATGCGGAGACCAAGCAGATGGTCATCTCCGGTCTCGGTGAGCAGGAGATCTCCGTTCTCAAAAGCAAGCTCAAGAGTAAGTTCAACGTAGACGCTGACCTCGAAGAACCTCGTGTTCCTTACCGTGAAGCGATCCGCAAGAAGGTCAAGGTCCAGGGTAAACACAAGAAACAGTCCGGCGGTCACGGTCAGTATGGTGACGTATGGATCGAGTTTGAGCCGACAGATTCCGAATCGCTCGTATTCGAAGAGAACGTATTCGGCGGCGCGGTTCCGAAGAACTTCTTCCCTGCTGTGGAAAAGGGCCTGCAGGATGCAGTTAAGAAGGGTATCCTCGGTGCCTACCCGGTAGTTAACCTCAAGGCAACTCTCGTCGATGGTTCTTACCACGATGTAGACTCCTCGGAAATGGCATTTAAGATCGCCGCGAATCTCGCTTTTAAGGCAGGTATGGCAGCTGCAAATCCGGTTCTCCTTGAGCCGATCAGCACGGTATCCGTTCATATTCCGGAGGATAAGCAGGGTGATATCATGGGCGACATGAACAAGCGTCGCGGTCGTATCATGGGTATCGATTCTGACGAGACCGGGTCCGTCATCAACTGCGAAGTTCCGACATCTGAAATGGCGACATACGCTACCGACCTTAAATCCATGACTCAGGGACGTGGCTGGTACACCATCGAGCACGCTCGCTATGAACAGGCTCCGGGCGATGTTCAGGCAAAAGTCATCGAGGCAAGAAAGGCATTCCTGTCTGACGACGAGTAATCGCATCTGATTCATTAGCAAAAAAAGAAGTATCTCCCTTGTGGCTCAGACAGTTTGCTGAAGCAAAACTCGCCACGGGGGAGATCTTCGTTTTTGCTTTCAGATTCGATCAGCCGTCTTAAGGCAGCTCGTCGCCTGAGAGATACTTTTGCTTTCCTTGATGAAGACTTGAGAGGAGTTCGCCATCGGGGAGAATTTTGGTTTGCTGACTTTTTTGTCACGCAAGGTGGCGTTTGTTCGGTCATAATACGTGGTGAAATGAGGTGAAATTTATGAAAATGGCAAATACAATGATTTCTTTTTTCCTTGCGATGTCTTTGATCGGGGCTTGTACCGCCTGCACGGGCAAAGAAGAGATGGAAACAGATTTACCGCAGACTACTGCCGAGTCCGTTGAGGAGGACATGGAGGATACTAAGTCTTCGGAAGAAAGTGTTGAGAACGCATCTGACAAGGAGAGTGTGGCAGTTTCCGAATCCGAAACCAAAGATAGTGATGCAGAAGTGGAACCTTCTAACGATAGCGAGAATCCGTCCGAGAAAGATACCGATGAAAAGCCTTCCGAGGAGCCGGCCGGCGATGAAGGCGGAAATGAATATGTCGGTCAGTATCCGTATACGGTCGAGCTCAGCTGGAAAGGCTGCAAGCCGGGCGAAAAGCCGATGACACCGGAATTTATATTGTATGATGCAGGCGGCAATGAGATCGCGACACAGGCAGAAGTTCTTTCTCTGAGTGCAGATACAGATGGCGGTACGGTTTATCTGGGACTTCCGGAATCGGACGGAACAGACTATTATCTCTATATTGCCAATGTGGATATCGACACAGCCAACAGCGTTATGTTTACTCAGGCTACGGCGAATATCTACGATAAGGACGGAAAACTCCTGAAGACTCTTGATGTGAGTGAATGGAGCTATAACAGAGGTCAGACGGGATTCTGGTTCTATGGAGTTACATGGTTTACGGATAACGGTCTGGTCAGTATCGATGATTACGGCGCCTGATCCTTTCTGAAACGACGTCAGTGAATATGAGTATTCACTTTTTGAGAAAATAGAATCGTTCCTGTTGTTTGGGAACAAGAGGAAAAATGCAATCTCTCCGGCGACGGGTTTTGCTTTGGCAAAATGTTTGTGTCGCAGGGGAGATTTTCTTTTTTGCCATCACATATTGAAATGTCTGAAAGTGATATTTTTTTGAAGCATTATGGTATACAATGAATATATGCATTTTACTGACGGAGGAGCACGCTATGCCTTATTCCAGCGTTTTTCTGACTGAGATCATCAAGTCCTTCGAACTGGAGGTCATTTATGCACCTGAAGATATCGAGAAGGTGCGTATTCACGTGGCGGACGTTACCCGTCCGGGTCTGCAGCTGGCGGGCTATTACGATCATTTCGGTCCCGATCGTATCCAGTTGATCGGCAACATGGAGCATGCGTTCCTCGATAAGTTGACACCGAAGCAGAGAGAAGAACGTTTACAGGCGCTTTTCGAGAAGAAGATCCCGTGCCTGATACTGACAAGAAATCATGTGGCTCATGATGAACTGATCCGTGTCGCGGAGAAGGCACAGATTCCGGTGCTTCGTACGCATCAGGCGACCAGTGAGTTTATGTCTTCGCTGGTCAAGTATCTCAATGTGGAACTTGCTCCCAGGATCTCGATGCACGGCGTTCTCGTAGAGGTCAACGGTGAAGGTATTCTGATCCTGGGCGAAAGTGGCGTCGGTAAATCCGAGACGGCGCTCGAGATCGTTAAGCGTGGTCACCGTCTGATCGCAGATGACCAGGTCGAGATCAGAAGAGTATCCGAGACGACGCTTCTGGGCCGCGCGCCGGAAGTCATCCGACACCTTATTGAGATCCGCGGTATCGGTATTCTCGATGTAAAAGAACTGTACGGCGTATCTTCCGTTAAACTTCAGGAGAACATTGACTTTGTCATTAATCTCGAACTGTGGGATGAGAAGAAGACCTATGACCGTCTCGGTATCACCGATGAAACGACGGATATTCTCGGCATCAAAGTGCCTTCGATCACGATCCCTGTCGGACCCGGCCGTAACCTGGCCATCATCGTCGAAGCGGCAGCGATCAACTACCGTGTTAAGAAGATGGGATACAATGCCGCGAAAGATCTGGTCACTCGCGTATTCCCGGGCGGGCTGAACGCTGACTGATCGGGGGATGAAAGCATTCATGAAAGTGGACAACAGTACGGTCGAGGCTTTTAAGAAAAAACTGGAGGAAGCGGGAATGGCGGATCTTTCTTCGGACCTGCGTTTCGAGGAAACGATGAAGCCGCACACGTCTTTCCGGGTAGGGGGATCTGCTCAGGTCTATGCCGAGCCTTCTAATACAAAAGAACTAGTCGCGCTTCTTACCGCGGCAGGATCTTCCGGCATGCCGTTTTTTCTCATGGGTAACGGGTCCAATATCGTCGTTTCCGATGAAGGGATCGATGGATTGGTGATCCGACTGGGCGAAAAGTTTTCGGAGATCCGCTCGGAAGACGATCCTGAGGATCCTTCCTGTGTTTTGATTCGTGCCGCGGCGGGAACGCTGCTGACGAAGCTTTCGTCTTATGCCGCAAAAGCGGGACTTACCGGACTTGAGTTTGCATCCGGCATTCCGGGCTCCCTCGGAGGTGCGGTCTTTATGAACGCAGGCGCCTATGACCACGATATGTCAGAGGTCCTGGAAAACGTCATTTCGATATCTCCTTCCGGGGAAGTACTTACCTGGAAGAAAGAGGATCTGCAACTGGGATACCGTTCGAGCGTCTTTATGATGCAGGGCGGGATCGTTGCCGAAGCTGTGCTGAAACTGCGCCGCGGCAACGTCGATGAGATCCAGGCACAGATCCGCACATATACGGAAAAAAGAACAAGATCCCAGCCGTTGAACTTCCCGAGTGCGGGCAGCATGTTCAAGCGGCCGACGGGATACTATACCGGAGCGTTGATCGAACAGGCAGGGCTCAAAGGCTTTTCGATCGGAGGCGCGCAGGTCTCGGAAAAGCACGCGGGGTTTGTCATTAATACGGGAAATGCGACCGCATCGGATATTGATGCGCTGGTTTCCCATATACAGGTGACGATCCGTGAAAAATTCGGAGTAGAACTGGAACGCGAAGTCCGTTTTATCGGACGCGGATTTAACTGACGGCAGGAGGAGACACATGGATCTGATCATTCTTACCGGAATGTCCGGCGCCGGAAAGAGCCAGGCGGCAAACATATTGGAGGACCAGGGATATTTCTGTATCGATAATCTCCCGCCGATGGTCCTTCCGGAACTCGTCCGCACATTCATCAAAGGTCAGGGCGGCGAGGGTTTTGCCATCGATAAACTGGCTTTCGTAGTAGACGTTCGAAGTAACGAGTATCTGAAAGGTTTCGGAAAAGCGTTGACAGAGATCAAGGACCTCGGATGCCCGTACAGGATCATCTTTCTGGAGGCCAATGATTCCGTTCTGGTCAGCCGCTACCGTCAGACCAGGAGAAAGCACCCGCTTTCTGCAGGCCTTTCTCTTGTGGAAGCAATCGAAAAAGAGCGTTCGGTCATGCGTGGTGTGCGTGCCCGTGCGACACACATCATCGATACGTCGCTGATCACTCTTTCCGCCCTTCGCGAAGAGATATTGAACATCATCGAGGTCGAAGATCTGAGCACGATGGATATTCATATCGAATCCTTCGGTTTTAAGTATGGTATCCCGGGCGACAGTGACATCACCTGCGATGTGCGTTTTCTGCCGAATCCGTTTTATATTCCGGAGCTGAAGATGCTCTGCGGCAAGGATCAGGCGATCATTGATTTTTTAGAGGGGCATGAAGAGACGGAAAAGTACTATGAGAAGATGATGGATCTTCTGTGCTTTTCGATCCCGTATTATATCCGTGAAGGTAAAGCCCGCCTTTCCGTAGGCGTGGGATGTACCGGCGGGCGCCACCGTTCCGTCTATATGGCCGAGAGGTTCTATGAAGGGCTGAAAGCAAAGGGGTTCCGTGTATCCATTCACCATCGTGATATTGACAAAGATCCGCGGTACTATCCGCTTGAGGAAAAGAAAACATGACGTACACGCAGAGTGTCAAGGAACAGATACTTAAGTATTCGTATAAGTCTGAAGACGAATGGGCCGCTGAAATGGCGGCCATTTGTCTATGTTCAGGCTATGAACGGGATTGCGAAAAGGACCGGGTGAAGGTCCTGTGTACGAAGGAAGATACGGCCCAAAGACTTGTCTGCGATGCAAAAATGAGCGGGATCGGGCTTATTGCCGACGGACCGGATAAGATCGGGCGCAGAGGCGGAAGTGTCTTTGCAGTACTTTTCGAGGCGGCGGATTTTGAATCTTTCATCACGGATTACCTCCTGCCGGATACGATTACCGATACGATCTCTTCCTCGGAGAACCTTCGCAGAGCGATGCTCAGAGGTGCATTTCTCGCGAGAGGGTCGATGAGCGACCCGAATAAAACATACAGGATCGAGATCCTCTGCAAGACAGATGCTTTTGTGAAAATGCTGGTCCTGCTGCTACATGCGGAAAATATCCGCCCGATGACGCGCGTTTCGGACATAACCTGGGCGATCTATTTCAAAAAGCATGATGAGATCTGTGATTTCCTGGTTATCCTCGGTGCGGTCAATCAAATGATGGAACTGCAGAATATCCGTGCGCAGCACGATGTCAACGGTATGGTCGCGCGAAGCGTCAATCTCGATACCTGGACGGTGAAACAGCAGTCCGAAGCCAGTGCCAGAAGGACAAAACAGCTTGAAAAACTCCTTTCGTCCGAGCAGGCGAACCGTATTCCGAAAGAACTCCTCGAGGTGGCGAAGATCCACATCGATAACCCGGGTCTTTCCCTGACCGAACTCGGCCGCCTTATGGATCCGCCGATCAGTAAATCCGGCATGAATCATCGGATCCAGAAACTGCTGGACTATCTATGATCGTATCGTTCCTCCGGGAAATAGAAGGTGAGACATACGGACGGATGTGTCCGTTTCTTCTATGATTTATCCGTGTTTTCCGGTATATCTTATTGACATATAGTTTAATACCGCTTTATAATCAGTATTGTTGAATGTATAATACTAAACAACAAACAACAGAGGAATATCGAAACGAAGTAAATGGAAAAAGGAGGAATGTGAGAATGAATGTGCAATTCAAAAAAGGCGTGCTCGACCTCTGCGTTCTGGCGATGCTCAATGACAGCGACCGCTATGGATATGAACTGGCAAGCACTCTTTCCGAGACCATCATGATCTCAGACGGAACTGTGTATCCGCTGCTTCGAAAACTTGCCGCCGATGGTCTGGTGGCTTCCTACCTTCAGGAATCGCAGAGCGGTCCGCCGAGAAAATACTACAGCCTGACAGCCATGGGCAGAGTTCGTCTCCGGGAATTGACGGATGACTGGAATGCCTTTACGGCGAGCGTAAATAAGATCGTAGGAGGGAAAAGCGCATGAATAAAAGAGATTATGTATCTGCGCTCCGTGCGCAGTTGAAAAAACTTCCTTCCAATGATGTGGAGGAGATCGTAAAAGAGTTTGAAACGCACTTCGATATCGGCGTTTCCGAGGGAAAGACCGAGGAAGAGATCGCAGCCAAGCTGGGTTCTCCGGAAGAAGTTGCTCAGATCTATCTTTCTGATGAGGTACCAACCTTTGATGTGGCTTCTGCGGCAAATGCAGCAAGTGCTCCGCAGTTCCCGATCATCCCGATCAAGACGGGCATGGTCCTCGGCCGCGGTGTCGGAGCGCAGACCATTGCAGGTTTCTGCGATCCGGTAATTGCTAAACCGGTAGTCAACAGCGCGCCCAAGAAAGAGCCCGCCGACTACAAGTTTGCCCACACCGGCGCGAAAGAAAAAGAAGAATATGTAAACGTCGGACCGCAGGGGAAAAAGCAGGTCGATCTTCCGGATTACTCCATGTATCCGACACAGGACCCGAACAGACAGAGGACTGAAAAGAAGGAACACAACCTCGCGTTTGCGATCCTGTTCACGATCTTCGTATTTGTTCCGGTATGGCTCATCGCGCTTGCGCTCCTTCTGCTTTTGATCGCTGCCCCGATCCTCACAGGTATCACCACCGGAGTACTGTTCTGCTGGGTCCCGTCTCTTACGGCAGCCGTCGGCGGTACGGTCTGTCTGGCGATCAGCCTGATCTTCGCGACGATCGCAGAACTCTTCGTGGCGTACTTTGCGGTCAAGGGCTTTATCCTCGGAACGATCGCTTATTTCCGCTATATCTTTAGGATCAACGGAAACGGTGCGAAAGGAGGCAACTCATGAAAAACAGAACTGCTATCTGCATTGTGATTATGGTCGCGTGCTTCGCGATGTCAATGATCTTCCTTTTCATCAGTGCAGGACTTTATATGATCAGCGGTACAAAAGAACTTGCCGACCGCATTCGTGATCACCGCTGGGATGATCTTCCTCCGAAGATCGAATTCGTCACCGTGGACGATGACAGCGTCGTCGTAGACCTTCCGGGTCTTGACGTGATCGTAGATGACGCGGGAGTCGATGTAAACGTATTCGGTATCCACGTCGATCTGCGCGACGAAGACGATGTTGCAGCGAAAGAAAAGAAAGAGAACGGAAGCGAGTCCAAGAAGGTAGAAAAGGTCGAGAAAAAGAGCAAGAAGAAAGGCGACAATCAAAAAGGCTGAACTGAAACAGGACACTTCAGACATGGCCTTGTTCGGAGCCGGAAAAAGAAACTGGATAGAAGAAACGCGTTTCGGGAGACCGGGGCGCGTTTTTTCATTCCGATCATGAAACATTACCTTTTCCTATATAGAAAACTATTGACATTGAATATATTTGCAAGCATAATCTCCTTAGTAGAATAAATGCATTGACGGAGAAAAGTAGCGATCCGAAGACGTACAGGGCGTGCCGGCGGAAGAATTGAGAGTCGGCATACGAGAGAAGATCAGTCGAAGTTCACTCCCGAGCAGATCTTCTGAACACATGGCTTTATGCGGTGTCAGTAGGTAGATACGGAAGAGCCCGCCGTTACTTGGGGAAGAGGCTGATAGGCCTTGAGAGTGTGAGTGCTTTTCACGAAGAAAAGACTCGAAAATGGGTGGTACCGCGAGATAAGATATTTCGTCCCATTGCTGAAGGAAACGACGGCAATGGGACTTTTTTATTACCGTCAACAAAACGAAAGGCAGGAAGTAAAGATGAGAAAAGAAGTGAACTCATGGATCTACGATCCGAAAGCCGAGTGCATGTCCGATGAAGAGCGCGCGAAGGTACAGAGCGAACGCCTGATCAAGTGCGTCAACCGCATGTGGGAAAATGTTCCGTACTACAGAAAGCGCATGGAAGAAAAAGGCGTTCAGCCGGGCGACATCAAGAGTGTCGAAGATCTTCCGAAACTCCCGTTTACGGACAAATTCGATTTCAGAGACAACTATCCGTTCGGAACTTTGGCAGTGCCGAGACAGGAACTCGTTCGTGTACACGCATCTTCCGGTACGACCGGTAAGATGAAGGTTGTCGGTTATACGGAAAACGACGTCAAGCTCTGGAACTCTGTTCTCTGCCGCGCGATGGCAAGAGCCGGTGTGCAAAAGGGTGACTTCGTTCACATTGCCTATGGCTACGGTCTCTTCACAGGTGGTCTTGGCCCGCACTATGCCTGCGCAGATATGGGATGCGTTGCGCTTCCTGTTTCCGGCGGTAACACGGCAAGACAGATCACGATCCTTCGTGAGTGGAAGCCGGAAGTCCTGATGTGCACACCGACATATGCGCTTCACATCGCCGACCAGCTCGAGGCTGCCGGCATCGACAAGAGCGAACTCAATCTCCGCTGCGGTCTCTTCGGCGCTGAGGCATGGACGACCGAGATGAGAGATCAGATTGAGGAAAAGCTCGGACTCCGCGCATTCGATATCTATG
The DNA here is from genome assembly GCA_905235455.1 of uncultured Clostridia bacterium. Lineage (GTDB taxonomy): Bacteria > Bacillota > Clostridia > Saccharofermentanales > Saccharofermentanaceae > Scatonaster. The sequence goes on along the minus strand of CAJOLL010000054.1, from coordinate 336 downwards.
GTCTTACTGAGATCTGCGGTCCCGGTGTAGGATGCTCTTGCGACAAGTCTGATCTGATCCACATCGAAGCAGATCACTTTATTCCGGAGATCGTGGATCCGGAGACAGGTGAGCCGCTTCCGGACGGCGAACTTGGCGAACTCGTATTCTCTTCCATCTCTAAGGAAGGTGTGCCGCTTCTGCGTTATAACACACACGATCTGACACGTCTTTATCATGGCAAGTGCGAATGCGGACGTACCACACCGAAGATCGAGAAGGTAACCGGACGTGCAGATGACATGATGATCATCCGCGGCGTGAACGTTTTCCCGTCTCAGATCGAAGCTGTTCTTC
>CAJOLL010000053.1 GCA_905235455.1 uncultured Clostridia bacterium | reverse complement strand
ATGCGCGCAGAAGCTATATAACTATCTGCACCGTCTGGAGTCGCAGAAATCGACCAAAACGATCCGCGAAGCCGTCGAATCCAATCACATCAGAGATGCCTTGAAGAGCATGCTCTTCGAGAGCACGAAGCGGCGCCCTCTGATCATGATCAGTATTATGGAGATATAAACTGACGGTTGGATCCGTTATGCTCAGCTTCCCTTTCTTACCTCGATGACGTCGCGGATCGCCTTGATGCGGCCGAACACACGGTCGAGCTGTTCCTGGTCTTTGACTTCGATCGTCATGGTAAATCTCGCCGTGATGTCTTTCATCGCGGACATGGATGCCGAAGTGATCGGGATGCGCTCCTCGGCGATCGCGTTACTGATGTCCGCCAGAAGATGACGGCGGTCGTGCGCGATGACCGTAAATTCGACCGGATAGATCGCCTTGGTATGTGCCTGGTTGGCCCAGTATACTCCGATCAGACGCGACGCACGCTCCGCCGCACGTGTGGAGGCCGTCGCATTTCGAAGGATGTTCCTGATGTTACTGCAGTCTTTTCTGTGCACGCCGACACCGTTGCCTCGCGTGATGTATCCGATGATCTCATCGCCCGGGACCGGATTACAGCATCGGGAAAGATGCACAAGGCAGTTTTCTATACCCGTGACCACGACACCCGTATCCTGATGCGCTTTCGCCGAAGCACGCTTACCGGAGATGTGCTGTTCCTGAGACGACGCGGAAAGCGCCGGTCCGGCCGTCAGGTTTTTTTCGTCCAGTATCTCTTTGGCGATCGGCTGATAGACGACCTGACCGTTGCCCGTGACACGATATCCGAGCTCGAATCTTTCGTCCTCCGGAAGGGACTTTATGTATTCGTCACGAAGACGTCCGACGACCTTCTGTGCCGTGATGACACCGTAGCCGATGGATGCATAAAGATCGTCGAGGGTATTCTGCGCGGTCTTTTTAAGGATCGTCTCGACAAACGGTTTCTGCAGGAGCTGCTGCGGTGTAAAGCCGAGCTTCTTCATCTCGCGCTCGAGTGACTCCTTACCGATCAGGATATTTTCGTCTCTGGATTCTTTTTTGTACCACGAATTGATCTTCGATTTTGCGGCGGAGGTCTTCACCATCTTCAGCCAGTCCCGGGAAGGTCCTTTGATCTGATCGGAGGCCAGGATCTCGACGATATCGCCGTTTTGAAGCTCATACGAAAGCGGCACGAGACGGCCGTTGACTTTTGCGCCGTACATACGATTCCCGATTCCGCTGTGGATCGTATACGCAAAGTCGATCGGGCAGGAATGAAGCGGCAACGAGATCACGTCGCCCTTCGGGGTGAACACGAATACTTCCTCCGCGACAAGACCGGTCTTTAAAGAGTCGAGGTATTCGCCCGCGTCCTTGGACTCGCCCTGCCAGTCGAGGATCTGACGAAGCCACGACAGCTTATTGTCGAAAGACGTATTCTTCTGCACGGTATTCGAGTTGCCGCTCTCTTTGTATTTCCAGTGCGCGGCGATACCGTATTCCGCTGTTCTGTGCATCGCAAGAGTCCGGATCTGGACCTCGAACGGGATGCCCTCCTTACCGATGACCGTCGTATGCAGCGACTGGTACATGTTCGGCTTCGGCATCGCGATATAGTCCTTAAAACGCCCCGGCATCGGGTAATACATCTCGTGCACGAGACCTAATACCGCATAGCAGTCCGACACAGTATCGACGATGATGCGGCAGGCAAAGATATCGTAGATCTGATCGAGGTTTTTGTCCTGCTTCTTCATCTTGTTGTAGATGCTGTAAAAATGCTTCGGTCTTCCTTCGATCTCGGCATGGATGCCCATCTTCGAGATCCTTTCGCTCATTTCACCGACCACGTTCTCGAGGAATTTTTCTCTCTCGGATCTCTTCTGGGAGATCGCGCCGACGAGTTCGTAATACGCGTCCGGATCCGTGTAGCGCAGGCACAGATCCTCGAGCTCCCACTTGATCTTATAGATACCAAGACGGTGCGCAAGCGGCGCATAAATATCGCGGGTCTCCATGGAGATCTCTTTCTGGCGCTCCGGGTTCTGGTGTTTCATCGTACGCATGTTATGCAGGCGATCCGCAAGTTTAATGAGGATCACACGGATGTCCTTGGCCATCGCCAGGAACATCTTACGCATGTTCTCCGCCTGCTGCTCTTCTTTCGAAGAATACGGGATACGGCCGAGTTTGGTAACGCCATCGACCAGAAGCGAAACGTCCTCCCCGAAGATCTCGGCGATAAGCTCGCTCGTTACCGGTGTGTCTTCGACGGTATCGTGCAGGAAAGCCGCCACCAGCGTATCGGTATCGACTTCAAGCTCCGTCAGAATCTGCGCGGTCGCGATCGGGTGGATGATATAAGGCTCACCGGACTTTCTCTTCTGCGAGCTGTGTGCTTTGTACGCGAAAACGAAGGCGCGGCGGATCCTGTCCGACTCGTCTTTTTCCGAATAGGACTTATATTTCGTAATGACTTCGTCGAGCATGTCGAGGATCTCTTCGCTTACATCCTCCGGCATGGTTTCGTCGCGAAGCTGCGCGAAAAGCTCCTCGGTTTCCGTTGCCGTCTCTTCAGTTTTCTTGTTGTCTGCACTCATTTTGTCATATCCCCAAAAAGCACTTGGAATGTTTTTGTTGTTTCGAGTTTAACCCTGTCTTGCACAGATAGCAAGGAAAAACATATTCTTTCGTCATTGATCCGCACCATCTTAAGCAGCCCCGCCTCGCTGAAAATGTCGAGCGCACGGGCGATCTTAAAGGCATGGAGCGGTTTTCTGTACTTTCCCGTCAAAAGCCGTGCGAGAAGGTGAAGATCGACGATATTCGTCTCGTCTTTGCAGTTCTGCTGAAAATGACGGTACAGGATCCCCATTTCCTCGCCGGTCGGGCGCAGGTCTTCTTCTCTGCACTTGCCGATCAGTGCGATCTGACGGAGCGACAGCCCGTTGCGATAGAGATTTTCCAGGACCTCCGGAGTATCCCAGAGGATCTTGCCGATCCTGCTGAAATGCATATCCGCGACACGAAGCGAGAGGCTTTCGCTTCCGTTCCAGCTGTTAGTGCCCATCTCGATCAGCGCATCCACCGAGCTGCCCTCGGCGAACATGTCGACCCACTCACCGGCACCGAACGCGATCGCGTCGTAGTTTTTCACATTGCCGCTCTGATCATCTTTATAGCTCAAAACGAACTTGAGGTGGCGGTTGCCCACGCCGACGGTCCGTGGAGAAAGCACTTTCATTCCGCGAAGGAGGAACAACGGTTCCCGGTTGCCTTCACCGAACGGCTCGAGCCCGGCAAGTTCTTTTGCCGTGGAAAGCGAAACATCTTTCGGCGTGATGACCATGTCGACATCGGTGCAGAGGATGTCTTTTTCGGTATTTCTTTCTTCGGCAAAAGCACTTATCCTTTTTTTGAATTCCGGGAAGCTTTCTTTGGCGACGGAAACGCCGGCGGCTCTCTTGTGCCCGCCGTACTGAAGAACAGTATCTCCGCAATATTTCAGGCACTCCAGGATCGGGAAATCCCCTGCGGTCCGACAGCTCCCCTTAAGAATGCCGTCCTCCTCGGCAAATACGATCGCCGTTCTCTGGTAGCGGTTCACGAGGCGGTTGGCAACGATGCCGAGGATCCCGAGGTGCCAGCCTTCACCGACCACGACGATCGGCATAGAGGCATTTTTCATGTTGGAGATCAGTTCCTGATCGGCTTCAATTCTTCGCACGGCTTCGTCCACAAGCATCTGCTCGAGTTCCTGGCGGCGGGAATTCTCGGAGATGAGTTCCTCCGTAAGGCTCATTGCGCGGGCAGGGTCCTGCGTCAGGAGAAGTTCCAGCGCACGGTCTGCTTCGCCCAGTCGGCCGCAGGCATTGATCTTCGGCGAGATCTGAAACGAGATGTCGCCCGTCGAAACGGAAAGCGGGATGCTCATGTCCATCGCGGAGTTGGCGCTGCCGTTTCGAGAACCTGCATACGCGCCGTTTCCGGCCGCGCCCGCATTCTGCTTGACCTGCAAAAGCAGCGCGCGAAGGCCCGGTCGTTTTGTATTGCTTAATGCGGCGATACCCTCTTTGACGATCGTTCTGTTTTCTCCCGTCAGGCTGACGACGTCTGCGACCGTGCCGATCGTGACGATATCTAAGTAGTTTCTCCACTCCTCTTTTCCGACCTTCTCCGGAAATTCCGGGCTCAGTGCGGCGACGAGCTTAAGGGCTACGCCGGCACCGCAAAGGTGGAGAAACGGATATGTGTTATCGGTCCTTTTCGCGTCAATGACGGCAAGCGCCGGGGGAAGTTCTTCTTTGACTTCGTGGTGGTCGGTAATGATGACATCCATACCTTCGCTGACCAGCTGCTCCACCGACTCGGCATTTGCGACGCCGCAGTCCACGGTGATCAGAAGGTCCGCGTTTTTTTCGCGAATACGATCCAGAAGACCGCCGGAAATTCCGTAGCCTTCGCTTAAACGGTTCGGGATGACGTAGTCGGCATTCGCGCCTATTTTTCTCAAAAACAGCATCAGGATCGCGGTCGCGGTCACGCCGTCTGCATCGTAGTCGCCGCAGATCAGGATCTTCTCGTTTTCTCTTACGGCCGAAGTGATGCGGTCGACCGCCGTATGCATATCGTTAAAAAGGAACGGGTCGTGCCACTCAAGTTCTTTTCCCGAGAAAAAAGTATCCGGATCGATACCCCGACTTCTCAGAAGGCGTGCCAAAAGCGAAGACCCGCTTTCACCGCCATTTTCGGACACATTATCATTAACAAGCGGCTCGTCCGGAAGACGCCACTTCTTCTCTAAAAGGATCACGTTAAAACTCCAAATTCATTGCTTATGTATATTCTAGCATATTGTTTGGATGTTTCGGAAAAATTGTCGGAACAATCAGGACAAGCAGGCCAATATATAATCCATCTTTCCTTCCGAATGAAATCGCGAACTTGTCCGATTTCAGCCGATTCCCCAACAGCATCACATATGCCATGATGCTATAAACACCTCATTTCTTACCAATTATAGATTACACCCAAACCGCTCCCGTTGTAAAAACACTGTTCCTCGGAGTTTCTGCTTTTGTCTTTTCGCATCAGCGCTTCTTGCTGCAGATTTCCAGATATTTTCCATTTGCGGCATCGAATTTGGAAATCTGCTGGAAAAGCATCTTCCGGCGGCTCTGTGCATAAGAAAGGGCCGCCCGGTTCTGAAGTGAACCCCCAGAAGTTTTTGTCCAACTTCTGGGGTTCACTCCATTCAGGCGGCCCAAGAGGGTATTGGAGGGTATTATGAAAGTGGGTTATTCGGTGTTATGCGGGCGGGGGGCGCGTCGCGTCAAACTGCGTATAGCTGACGCACCGCGGTCCACCCGAGACGCCTGCCATATACGGCACATGCCAGTCATTTCCGGTCCGCCATTCCCGCGCTTACCCGCGTCGCACTCACTCGACATTTTTCAGTGCATCGGCGAGTGGGATCCTCTTGATGCGGATCGTATCGAAGATCGCGACGATCGCGTAGGATACGACGAGGATCAGGATCATCTTCGCGATGCCTGCCGGACTGATATATACGTCGAACCAGCCGTTCAGCGATCTCATGTACAGGCGGAAGATACCCGAAAGTCCGAGGATCGCGAGGGCACAGGTCAGGATCGCGCTGACGACGACCACGATGGAGGTCAGAAGGATGTAGAGGCTGTTGATCTCGCGGTTTTCGTAGCCGAGGACTTTGACCATCGAGATGGAAGTGGCATTCTTCTCGATGATGATCTTCGTGAGGAGGTACATCATCAGGACCGCCATGATCAGGCAGACCCAGGACACCATGTCCATCATGCCTCCCATACTGTGATCGAGCTGTGTCGCGATGCTCATGATCTCTTCGATCGTGACTACGGAGTAGATCTGTTCGTAATCGATATCCGAGATCGTATTCTGTGCCAGGAATCCGGTAAAAGCATCCGCATCCAGACCGAAGATGCTGTTGAAGTTCTTTTGCGGCAGGAAGATACACAGCCCGCCGTCGTAGTCGTAGACGCCCTTGACCACGAAGTCGTAGGACTTGTCTTCGTACTTTTCCTTCAGCGTGATCGTGTCGCCTTTGGACAGGCGGAACTTCTTCTGATATGGCGAGGATACCCAGATCTCGTTTCCGTTCAGCGGTTCATCGACCTTGATGTAGCGGCTTCCTTCCGTGTAACCGTACACGCTGATCTCCTCGCCGACGTGTGCACCGTCGATCGTCTCAAGTGAAGTGATCGAATACTTCTCCGCCGACTCCTCCGAAGTGGAAATGACATTTCCCGCTTCGTCCTTATAGCCCTTCAGGATGTACTGATAGTTCGACAGCAAATTCTCGTCGAGGTTCGACTTATAGTGGTCGAGCGTCTGCGGAAGTCCGATCGAGAATGCCAGCATCAGCATGACAAACGCGATACCGACGAAGAGTACGACGTATCCGCCCATGTTGTCGAAGAGGATGCGGAGACGGAATCGCTTGAGGAAGCTCCACGACGGAAGCCGCATCGCTTTTTTTCTCTTCGATGTGCGCAGATCCTTCCTCAGGAATCTAAGCGGCGACAGGCGCAGTTTTCTGTAGATGACGATGAAGTTGATGATGGCCATCAGGATCAGCGGCAGGAGCGTCGTGACAAGGAATGCATTCATATTCCAGAGGGTCTCGTATTGTACGAGGCTGTAGGAATTGTAGTACAGCGCGACGGCCGCGTCCTTGAAGAGCGTGTATCCGAGGAGGTTTCCGGCGGCCGCTGCGAGCAGTGTCACGATGATCGGCATCAGCATGTAGTGGCGCAGGATCTCGCCTCTCGAATAGCCGGTGGCGCGAAGAGTACCGATAACGGCGGATTCATTCGTGATCGTGTTGCTGGTCGTGATTGCGAAGATGAAGGCCAGCACGCCGATGAAAACATACACCAGAACGGCGATCAGCGCTTTGTCGGAGCCCATGTCGTCCGGCGCGAAGTGGATCGCCTGGTTGGCATATTCCGGCACGAAATCCTTCAGTTCGTTTACGTCTTTTTCGCGTTCAGAGAGGAGCTTCAGCGTCTCCGGGTCTTTCTGCTGCACCTTCACCGCCAGCTCTTCGGCAGCTTCTTTGTCATCGGTAAAACCACCCGTCGCTGACAGTACTGCGAGTTTTTCCATGAGAGCGTCCGCTTTTTCTTTCTTCTCCGAAGTCGTCTGCGGCTTTTCGTTATACATGAAAGCGTACTGGTAGAAGACCGATGACGGCAGGCTCTCCCAGCCCTCTTCCGTCATGACCGCGATGTCAAAATCGACCGCATTGAACATGAAGTCGGAGTTCTTTTTAAAGAGCGTGGTGTAGTCGGAGGAAGAGATGAGTCCCGATACGGTAAAAGCACTTTCCCCGATATACAGTGTGTCGCCGACCTTGATCTTGTTAACGTACGCGTGGTTGTTGTCGATGGCGATCTCATCTGCCTTTGACGGCATCTCGCCCTTCATGACGCAGGCGCGGTTGACTTCATTTCTGATTTTAAAGATACGGACAGTGACTTCTTTTTCGTCGGAATTGGCTTTCTCCGACGGCTTTACAACGGCATTCCCGCCGGCCTCACTGCTATCGCCGGCATCTGCCATCGCGATATCATTCGGCGCGGTCTTGCTCTCGGACAGATCCTTAAAGAACTGTTCATACACCGTGATGCCGGCGTCCTCGAACTTCGAGATCAGCGCGTCGGAGGCCTTGTCGCGGAGCTCGAAGTGTCCGTTCTCGATCGAGTATTTCTCGTAGGACTCATCGATCGCAGCCATCATGCTGTCGTTCGCGACATCGATACCGGATGCAAGTCCGATCATAAAAGTCATCAGAAGGAAAAGTACGATGTACTTCTTCCAGTCTTTTTTCAGTTCGCGGAGCAGACGCTTGCGCATCGGATTTCCGACTTTTTTGCGGGAAGAAGCTGCCGGGGCAAGTGCTTTTCCCGCGGAATTATTCGAATTTACAGCCATGATTATCGCCTCCGCTTACCAGTCGAGATCCACTGCGGAGATCTTGTTTTCGTTGATGATGTTCTTTCTCACTTTGCCGTCGCGGAGCTTGATCGTGTGGTCGGCCATGTCGGAGATCGCGTTGTTGTGGGTGACCATGATGACGGTATTTCCGTACTTGCGGTTAACGTCCTCGATGAGCTTTAAGATCTCCTTGCTGGTGTTGTAGTCCAGAGCGCCTGTCGGCTCGTCGCACAGAAGGATATCCGGATTCTTGACGATCGCGCGGCCGATCGATGTCCTCTGCTGCTGGCCGCCACTGAGCTGGTTCGGGAGCTTGTAGCGGTGCTCCCACAGGCCGAGTGTATTCAGCAGATCGTCGATGTCGAGCGGGCTGTCGGACAGATACGCACCGACCTCGATATTCTCCTTCACGTTCAGGTTCGGGATCAGGTTATAAAGCTGGAAAACGTAGCCCAGGTGCTTGCGGCGGTAACGGGTAAGTGCTTTTTCATCCATATCACGGAGTTTGTCGCCCGCAATCGCGATGTAGCCGTCGTCGGCGCTGTCGATGCCGCCGATGATATTCAGCAGTGTGGACTTGCCGGATCCGGACGGTCCGAGAAGGATGCAGAACTCACCTTTTTTGACGGTGAAGTCCATCCCGCGGAGGACCTCCTGGCGGCTGTCGCCCTCACCAAAACCCTTACAAACATTGCATACTTTAAGAAATTCCTGTTCCGACATACTATTACCTCTCATTTTCTTTTCGAGAAAGCACGCGACCCGTTTTCCCGTTGCCGGTTCCTCAATACCTGAGCATCGCAGGGTCTTGCTATTCCATTTATGTTAATTGGCGAACGAATACATATGAATAATCGTTCATATGTATTATAGTTCATATGTTAACGATATGCAACATTTATTTGGATTGGCAGTGCATACAAGAAATCGTTTCAGTTCTTCGAATTAATTTAGGCAATTCTTATAAGAAGTATCCGGATCATTTCGCCACCTCCATCGCCGGCAGCAATTCTGTATGATCTTCTTGCAACAGCGTTTCGTACGGTATTGAAACACTGTTTTTAAAGGAATATTCGGTATGATTGCCTCTAGAACCTGTTTTCGCCCGTATTTTTGGGGCATTTTGAGTGGATTAACAGGGAATTTTACGGGCGAAAAGTGCTTTTCGAGCCGTTTGTACCGAAAAACGTCATAAAAACAAGGAAAAACTACGGGCGAAAAACCTGTTTTACCTTGATCATACCGAAAACCTCACTCGGATCTGATTCACAACATGTGGAAAAGCACTTTTCCTAATTCCACATGACCACCCCCTCCCCGCGTACGCACAACAAAAAGAGCGTCTCTCCGAAACGTTCTTTTCACCATCATTATTCAAATGTACGCACAACAAAAAGAGCGTCTCTCCGAAACGTTCTTTTCATCATCATTATTCAAATGTACGCACAACAAAAAGAGCGTCTCTTCCGAAACGCTCTTTTCATCATCATTATTCAAATAAGGAAGAGTAATTATCTCTTACGCTTTCTAGCCGCCTCCGACTTCTTCTTACGGCGTACAGAAGGCTTCTCGTAATGCTCTCTCTTACGTACCTCAGCGAGTACACCAGAACGAGCGCAGGAACGCTTGAAACGACGCAAAGCACTGTCAAGGGACTCATTTTCTTTAAGTCTGATTTCCGACACTTGTTATCCCTCCTTCCGTGCAATAAAATTAGGAAACCCATAAATATCGGTTTCAAACAGGACATATAATACTCTAAAAATCCCCTTACGTCAAATAGATTCGCGTATAAAGCGGAAAAAGCACTACGAAAGTGCTTTTCCGTTTCCTGTGGCGGGAGATTTCTCAGAGACTTTGCAGGAGCTCTGTGACTTTTACAAGATCTTCTCTGATGTTGATCTTCTGCGGGCACTGCTCTTCACAGGCACCGCACCACATGCAGTTTTCCGGTTTCTCATCGGCGCTCATATTATTCCACTCCCACTTGGAGTGACCGACGTTGCCGTATTTGCCGAACTCGTTCCAGATACGGAAAGAACCCGGGATGTTGACTCCGCCCGGACACGGCATGCAGTAACGGCAGCCTGTGCAGGGATTATATACGCGAGCATCGAGCGCCTCTTTCAGGCGCCCCATCGCGGCAAGTTCTTCTTCGGTCATCGCTTCATAGCGGTTAAAGGTATCGAGATTGTCCTCGAGCTGGTCTTCCGCTGACATACCGGAAAGGATGACCTTAACGTTTTCAAATGAAGCGACGAAACGCAGTGCCCATGAGGCTTTGGACTTGCCGGGGCGCAGCGTATTCAGTTCACCCAGAAGATCGTCCGGATACATACAGAGGGATCCGCCGCGGATCGGCTCCATGACGATGACCGGAATCCCCAAAGACTCTGCGAGCAGCAGTCCCTTTGTACCGGCCTGGTTTTCGATATCCATGAAGTTGAACTGGATCTGGCACGCATCCCACGGATATTTTTTGATCCACTTCTCAAATACCGGATAGTCATCGTGGAAAGAGAATCCGACATTCTTGATCTTGCCCTGTTTCTTCAGATCAAACATGAAGTCAATGACGCCTGCGTCCTCCATCTCCTTGAAGCGGTCCTCGTTCATAGCGTGCAGAAGATAAAGGTCGAAGTATTCCTGCTGGAGTTTTCCGAGTTGCTTCTCGAAAAGCGCCTGGGCATCCTCACGGGTCTTGACCTCCCATACCGGGAGCTTCGTTGTCAGGAAGTACTCCTCGCGCGGGATCTCCTTAAGGACTTCGCCGACCACGATCTCCGACTCACCTCCGTGATAAGGATATGCCGTATCGAAGTAGTTCACGCCCATTTTGTGCGCATGAAGGAGCATCGCTCTTGCTCTGGCTCTATCAATCTTGCCGTCATCTGTCGTCGGGAAACGCATGCAGCCGAAGCCCAGTACCGATATCGGCTTGTCAAATCCGTTCATCGTTCTCGTAAACATAGTGTACCTCCCCGCTTTCTCTGCTGTCTTGCATGAGGCATATCTCCGCCTCGCAAAACTGTCATTTTATAATTTCATTCTACATAAAAATCCTTCCGAAAAATACTATTATTTTTCCGCGAACAAGCAATGATTTGCCCACTTTCCTTGTATGTGATACTATTAGCGTGACCTTGAGGTCGAGGAGGGATCAATGGACATCGATATCTCAAAACTGACGTTCCGTGATGCATCTAAAGAAGAAAAAAGCCGTATTTTCCGTGTGTTGAATCTTCGGGGCACGGTTCTTCTCATATTGGCAATCGTTGCGATCGTCGCCGTTTTCCTCGTTCCCGGCCGTCTGAAATGGATCACCGCCATAGCTCTCAACCTGGCGATTATCATCCTCGCTATTACCGTCATTTCCGATATGCCCGCATGGACCTGCAAGGTCTGCAAGGGCGTCGTTTCCAATAAGCGCGAAGTGCAGCCCGACAAAGAGTCCGGCCTTTACTACGACGCCGTTACGTTCACTTCCGAAAAGGGTGAAGTCATGGAAGAGATGCCGGTATTCTCCAAAAAAACCTTGCATCTTCTAAACGAAGGCAGCCACGCGACCATCATCTGCTACAACAAACGCCACCCGATCATTCTGGCAGACAAACAGCTCCACATCTAGAAAGATGTCGGATCATAAAAACCGCCAAAGCCCGCCCCCGGCACACAAAAAAGAGGGGACCTCTTTTCAGAGATCCCCTCCCGGTGTTCAAGCGCAATAACGGCTGTTTGAACAAGGATTTTTCTATTCTGGAAGGAATTTAATAGGTAGGCTCGATTAGACCATACTGACCGTCTTTGCGCTTATATACCACACAGACAGTTCCGGTTTGCGCATCCAGATAAACCAGAAAGCTGTGACCGAGCATTTCCATCTGCAGGATGGCTTCTTCCGATTCCATCGGTACCAGTTCAAATGATTTACGCTTAATGATCTTCGGTTCGTTGTCCTCTTCTTCGTAATCCTCAGAAACGATATCGTTGAGATATTCGTTAATGATCGGATAGTCCTTCTTCTGACGCTGGATACGTGTCTTCTGTTTCCTGATCTGCGACTCCAGCTTATCGACCGTACGGTCCACCGCATTCAGGATATCGTCGTCTTTTGCTTCTGCTCTGAAAATATGGTTCTGAAGTTTCAGTGTGATCTCCACTTTCTTCAGTTCTCTCTCCGGATGGATCTTAATGTTGAAAGATCCTTCTTCACCGAAGTACTTGTCGAATTTCGCGAGTTTGCCGGCGATTTTTTCCTCCAGACGCTTGCCGATCTTGATTCCGTTTCCCTGTGTCGTGATCTTCATATAATCACATCCTTCCGATTGTTCGATTTCGCGGACCCTTGTTCTGTCCACGATCTCATTATAGCGGACTAAGGTTCACAGAATGGTAACACTCGTGTCGGAATGTTTTCTAAAAGAATGCTATAATAATAATGTTGGGGCTCAAAAGCAAGATCCGCTTTTGAGCCCCTTTTTCGTCTTTATTCTGTTATTTCGTTTTCCGCCGCCGGAACCGTGCCGCCCGTTACCTGCGGGTTTTCATTTTCCTGCGGGATCGCATCATAGGATCCTGCCGTCACGCTCGTAGCTCCCTCTGTCTTCTTTACTTCGTTTTCTTCCGGAACCTTGTTGACTTCCGGCACGACCACACCGAAGCGCTCC
>CAJOLL010000052.1 GCA_905235455.1 uncultured Clostridia bacterium | reverse complement strand
ACAATCGGACAGGGGGTGATGCAAGTGAAGGGACAGAGCAGTTTATCAGAGGATATGTAGACGATAAATATGTGGACAGATCCCGACGACGAGTCCTGTGCCGGTGATCTCGTTAAAACGTCCGCGCCCGAGGAAGGTCATGCCGGCGACAAAAAGTGCCGTGACACCCATGACCCATGAAAGAGCAAGGAACTTCGAGCGTCTCTCGGAAAGTCCGAAGAACGCATCGTTGATATCGCACATGATGGCAAATGCGGTCGATCCAACGATCACAGATCCGATGCCGACCTCATACATGGAGATCGGGAAGTTCTCGATGGATACGCTCAGGCAGCCATATGTAAAACAGCACATAAGAACAATGATCAGTGCATTCATCGCAGCTTTTCCGCGTGCGGCCAGCTGGCGTTCATCGTACTTATTCTCGTTGCGGTTTGTTGTCACGATCACATAGACTCCGAAGACCAGGAGAAGGGCGGCAAGCATCATCGGACCACTGTGAAACTTCAGTGCGTCAGAAGTACCCCTCAGTTTGAATTGGATACTATAGGATGCGGGGGCGAGAGAACCGCTGTTTTCAGGGATGAATTGCATATACAGATCCTTTCCGTCTGCTTCTGTAACATGAATCTTTGCTGAGCCGCTGCCACTGATCTTCTCCTTCACGATGGAAGAGGACTCCGGAGATCCGATATAGATAACGGCTTCGGTCTCCATTCCGTCCGGTTCTACGATCTCTATGTCAAAAGTGACCTTTTTGCCGAGCGGCTCAAAGCGGATGGGTTCGATTTCATGTTCTACGCCAGAGTCTGTGACGATGACCGGCGCCTTAAACTGCATAAAGTCTTTGCTCTCCTTCTGAAAAGCACATCTGATGCCTGCGGCCAGAATGACTACTGACACAATAATGATCGATATGACCGTCGTGGCTAATGTTTTCTTTTCCATACATTTACACCTCCGTGCAAAATACATCTCTACGGCAGGGCGATTCCCTGCATTGCAAGATGAATGGTACAATATGAATTACACAATGTCAAGTATAAACGACAAAATGTAATGCAAAATTGAAAAACGCCATCCATTTGTGTACTGTTAATCTTGTTAAGCGCAATTTGAAAAACGCGCAATAGGAGGGAATTTTATGAAAAGTCCGGTTGCTAAAGCTAAAGCTTGAGGTTGCGTGGGGATCATGATTACCGGTATTGTATTGTATTGTATTGTTTTGTTTTGTTTATGTGATTGCTGGCATCAAATAATATCGAAGCGAAGTATGGTATGATTTAGGCATAGTTTTAACTAGGAGAAAAAGATATGAAAAACAAACGACTTTTGGGAATGAAGAGAATTGTTGCTTTAGTGTTGTCTTTGCTCGTTTCGTGTGGTGCACTTTTCAGTGCTTGTGATTCGAAATCCGAAAAAGCGGAAGGCTCTGTGACAGGGGCAGCATCAGAAGTGGAGACAGAAAAGACGACAGAAGCAACTACGGAAGCCGCAACGGAAACAACGACACAAGTTACCACGGAATCAGAAACGGAAGAAAAAGAGGCTTCTTCCGCGGCTCCGGGAGAATATTACATTCCTGCCGACACGCCGTATGAGAAGGTGACACTGGACGGTGTAAAAGAACACCACTTTATTGCTACGGATTTTTGTTATATCGAAGAGGAGAAGTTTGTTCTCCTGATTGAAAAGGATATCGATCTTCCGGGAGATTTTGCAGACAATGTAAGCGCAATCATTGACGAGATCGAAAAACAGCTGGGTGTTTCTTATGCGCCGGATGAACATAATTATGTCGGGGTAACAGATTTTACTGTTCACTACGGAATGAATCCATGGGAGGGCTGGCAGCTCGGAAAGAAAATTCCGATTCTCCTTCAAGTTGATTCGAAAAATGAAGTCTTGATCAGCGGTGCATCTGCCGATGAAACTTTTTTCGTGATGTATGAACTCTTTTCGGAAGAGTTTTGGAATTCCACTTCCGGTTTTTACGATGTTGAATGGCGTACGAGACCGGACTACATAGATTATTCAACGATCGCGCATGAATTGACTCATACGATCTCATTGAGGAATTGTAGGCTGACAAAGATACTTGCAGAAGGAATCGCGCAGTACATGGGAGAAACCGTGGTCGATGCTCTGGCACCGGATCATCCGTCAATTGCCGAATTCAAAGAAAACAGATTTGATTTTGACTATCCGATCCCGGAAGCGGTGGACGCATCGAATGCAGAGACGATATTCTTAGCAGATTACAGCGAGATCGACGCTGCCGATCGAGGCGCAGAGTATACCTACGGAAAATACTTGTGGAAATTCCTTCACGACGAATACGGCGATGCTTTTTTCAGTGATGCTGCCAAAGAATTCCGTGCTCTTGCCGTGGATAAAGATATTTACAGGGAATATGACGAAGAAATTGTCGGCAAATATGCAGATGTCCTTAAAAATCTTTACGGCGATGACTTGTTTACGAATTTCGGAAAATGGTGTAAGAAACACAACTACCTCCTGCAGACTACGTAACATTACAAGAACGGCATCACTCAGTCAGGGATAACAGATAATGTCATCTTTTTTGGGGGAGGGATATCAGTATAATTAGTGAAGGTGATTTTACAAAAGCAGGAGAAAGAACCGATGGATATTCAAGCGGTGATTTTTGATTTTGACGGAACACTGGCGGATACGAGAAAACTGATCATTACCGCCAAGCAGGAGATGATGAAAGAGCATGGCCTTAAGGTCTTAGACGAGGCGACCTGTGCTTCGTCTATCGGGCTTACGGCATACGATGCATTCAGCAGAGACTATCCCGAGCTTTCCCCTGAGGAAGTTGAAGTTCTGGTAAAGGCATACAGAGCGAAGTTCGAGGAGTTTAAAAAGAGCATGCCGCCGGAGCTTTTCCCGGGGGTGGATAAAGTCTTTTCGGAACTGAAAAAGCGCGGGATCGCAATTACGATCGCAACTTCCCGAAACAGGAAATCCCTTTTGGAATTTGTCGGGAACTGGGGCATGACCGATGAATTTTCGGTGATTCTCTGCGCGGAAGATACGAAGAAGGTCAAACCGGAGCCGGAACCGGTACTTAAGACGCTCGAGACGCTGTCGATCTCTCCGGAGCAGGCGCTCGTGGTCGGCGATATGCCGGTGGATATCCTTATGGGAAAACGGGCAGGTGCTTTTGCATGCGGAGTGACGTACGGAAACTCCAATCGAAAAGAACTTCTTGCTTCCGGCGCGGACTTCGTGATCGATTCGATGGAAGAAATTCTCAGTTACATTTGATGCTTTTTCTTTTCCGTTGTGTCAACAGGTCTTTATAAAACCGTTTGGAATTCTGCTATAATGAAAAGAAACTGAGAAAGACGGAACTTTATGGGAGAAAACAAGGCATATTATCATCTTCCCGGACTGTTCGAGTTCTATGAGCTTTACAAGGTCTTTCTGCCGCTTTTTCGTGAGCACAGCGAGTATTTCTATGACTGGTGTGAGATCGGTTCGATCTATGGCGCTCCGGGCGATTGTATCTGGGGAGGAGGACGAGTCGGATTCGGGGATGCGGATCCTGTGTCCGTGGCATCTCTCATGAAGGACTGCGGTATTTCCTCGCGCCTGACATTCAGTAACTCCCTTCTGAAAGAAGAGCATCTGCTTGATAAGAAGTGTAATGATCTCTGTGCGCTGTTCGAAAAGAACTGTTCAGCAGAAAACGGGATTATCGTTTGTTCGGATCTGCTTCTTAACTACATTAAGTCGAAGTATCCATCGTTCTACTTTGTTTCATCGACAACGAAAGTGATCACGGATTTCGACCTGTTTGTCGAAGAACTGGATCGTGACGATTTCCGCTATGTGGTGCCTGACTTCCGGTTGAATAAGGAGTTCGGGAAGCTAGATTCTTTATCTGAAGAACAGAAGCAAAAAGTGGAATTTCTCGTAAACGAATGCTGCCGATTCGATTGCTTCGACAGGAAAAACTGCTATGAAAACGTCAGCAGGAAAAGCCTCGGCGAAGAGTGCGAAGACCACGTTTGTGTGTCACCGGATGCAGCAAATGGATATCGTTTCTCGGAGGCCATGAAAAACCCCGGTTTCATCGGGATCGAAGATATTCAGCACGTGTTTCTCCCACAGTGCTTTTCGCACTTTAAGATCGAAGGGAGAAGCCTGGGAAGTGCCGTAGTTCTCGAGTTTCTTCTTTACTACATGACGAAGCCCGAGTATCAGCTTAAGGTAAGAGAAGAGATCTATCTGGACAGTATGCTGGATCTTTTCTGATGTCGCAGCCGCGCCGTTGGCAGAGCCGCCGTTGGCGAGTTTCCGGATCCGAGCCTGACAGAAACTGTGACCGGATATTGGAAGGACGGAAGGATGTATGAAATGAATCTTGACGAGCGCGATATTTCGTGTAAAGTATATTGAGGGAGATTGAGAGACATGACTTCAAAGAACGAGCTGAAAATCCAAAAGCAGAGAAGTGCGGCTATGTGCCGTCTGGGGTTCTTTGTGCTGATCCTTCTGGGATGTGCGGTTTTGTCTGTTCTTTTTTCCTATGATCTTAAATCCGGAACCGGAAAACTGAGCAGCCGGTTTATCGATATCGGTACGCTGAACGAAGAAGCAGATGCAAGTTCTTCCTTCAGTTGGAGCCGTCTTCTGATCGGTCATTCCGCAGATATGCTCACGAAGCTTTTGATCTGCATCAGTATTTTCATCTATGGTATCGCGATCTTCATCATCAGTTTTGTTTCAGCTGCGATCCTGAGTCTTTCCGGTGTCAGAAAGAAATCCCACGTGGCGATGTTTGAGTTCCAGATCTCGAGAGTTATCTATTATGCGGTCATCATTCTGGCTCTTCTCATCGCGCTGATCTTAACAAAGTTTACAGCTGTCCTTACGGTCTTTTTCCTAACCTCGATCTGGGCGCTGGTCCTTCTGGTCTATATCCTTCCGCTGAGAGATAAAGCGAGAATGTGCGAGGAGCAGGACAGAGAGATTGCGGCAGGCCTTTCTGATGCAATATAGCGATCATGCCCGGTGTGCTTTTTAAAGAAACTTCAGTGCTCGTCGACGTACGTCCAACTGTCCGGATCGTAAGGATCTGAGCCTTCGAAACGGTACCATTTTCCCGGAAGGAAAGTATTGCCGTTATTGATGTAGGTATTCCATTTATCCGAGGAGAGAATGAGCTGCGGACCTTCTTTCCATAGGGAGTTAATCGGGTTTCCGGTAAACGGATTGGTCGGGTCATTAATGAGCCCGGATGTGGCGATCGTCGGCGTGTCGGCATTGGTCATGAAGTCCTTATTGACCGTGAATCCCGTGGCGTTGAAATCCTTAACCATCAGAAGAGGCATGTAGTACTGCATATCTTCGTCATTGCACTTGATGCCTAAGCTGTCGACACCGTATCCGTGGTCGGAAACGAGGATGATACGGGTATTATCGTAAACGCCCATTTCCCTTAAGTAGTCGAACCATTCACCGAGCTTTAGGAAAGCGGCCATATCGACGTGATAGTGTCTTACCTGGACCGGAGTCGACATGTCCATGGTGCGCCCGTC
This sequence comes from uncultured Clostridia bacterium, assembly GCA_905235455.1. GTDB lineage: Bacteria > Bacillota > Clostridia > Saccharofermentanales > Saccharofermentanaceae > Scatonaster. The sequence continues at coordinate 7,169 of CAJOLL010000052.1, read as the reverse complement.
GATCGTGAAACGGTCCGTGAGGTTCCGGTCGTATGCGGAGTTGTCGACGATCAGCTGCGGAGTATAATCCGGCTCCTGAAGGAGCGTCTCCGAATGGGTCGTATCGTTGGACATCATGAGGAATGTGTCCTGATCGCCGTCTACGATCTTCGTCATGTCTTTCATGTGCTGAAGAACCGCATAAGCATTCAGAAAATCCGCATAATATCCGATACTTGTACTTGTGCTCGTCATTTTCTGGACTGTGGCATTCGATACATTGAGGCTGGTGTTCGAGATCGCCTCGTTGTATGTGCCGTCGTTGTAGATCGTGTCCTGCAAAAGCAAAGGAGAGATTCTCGTCAGCGAATAGAAGAAGAAGTTACGGTTTCGCACTTTGTCGATACGACCGAGGATCGAGCCGGCGCTATCCTGACCTTCGAAAAAGTCGTAGTAGCCGTTGGTGTTGTAGCAGTTGAAATCCGGATAATCGTCATAGATCGAAAGATCCGGATTCCAGGTATAGCCTGCATACTTCGGATCGCAGATTGTGACCTCATATCCGTTCTCACTGAAAAGCACCGGAAGAACTTTCAGCGCTTCGTTATGCTTATCCACGAGTAGCTCATCGCTTCTTTGGTTGATGCGGTCAGGAGTATATTCATACCCGCCGAAAAGCGCCGGCAGCGCCATGTTGGTGTGACCGCCGAAGGAAATCGTGTTCGGGTAGTAGGTGAAGCCGTCGAACTGCTCGACCAGCTTCGGTTTTTCTTTCATGATGTACGGGACCTGCGGACCGAGCGCGCGGTCGAGCATCAGTACGACAACGTTCTGACCGTCTTTGCTCAGTTCAAAAGAAGGCTCTCTTCCGTCTACATAGCGGAAGAAGTATTCTGTCTGCATATCGTAAACGATCTGAATGATGTTTATATTTCCGAGCGCGATCGGCACAACGGCCACGCAGCCCGCGATCAGGATGATCCTGGAAATCTTGTGGAAGTTCGAATAGACGAGATGAAGAACGATCACAAGAGCCAGCACGGCAAGGGTATTGATCAGGTATTCCGAGAACGCAAAGGAAGGGGTTTCCTCATACTGAAGGGCTGAGGAAAGGATACCGAGATGGGTGCCGAACAGCATGTAGTTGAGGAGCGCCGTTCCGCTCATGATCCAGACGCCGTCGCTGAAATAGGACTTCACGCGATCGCTCATGAAGAAGTAGAAGATACTGCCCCAGACGATCCAGGCGCCACTTGCGATGACGATGGTCCGGAGGATGTATTTGACCGGATTGGAGATCCGAATGATGCTGAAGAATTCTTCGGTGGAAGAACTTATGACGGCAGACGGGATCAGAAGGCCCGTAAGGAGCGTCAGAAAGATGGCACCGAAAAGGAAGGTGAGGGGATCCTTCGGACGCGCTTTTGCTTCTTTTCTGTTCTTTCTGAAGGAAAGAAAGAACGGCAGCATCAGAAGGACACATCCGATCGAAAGGACGATCTTCTGACGGAGATTCAAGTCGTTTCTGATGATGGTATGGATCAGGACCGCGGCGCCTGCTATGGCAAAGAGGCGGAAGAGGATCTTCTTCGGATCTTTGAGCTTGTAGAAGATGTTTTTTACAAGCGAGAATACGTTATTGAGAAGCCAGTAGAAAACCAGTCCCGCCGGAGAGTGGTAAAGAAGGATGAGGAATACGAGCGCAAGGCCGTAGACCTGGATCTTTTCTTTCGTCGGATGACCTTTGGTGTAAAGGATGCCGGAGATGACGTTGATCAGTGTCATCAGGATCGGCAGGATATTGACCGCAAAAGAACCGATCATGAAGGTTGCGTCTTCTTTTCCGAGATCTTTAATGAAGCCGAACGACATACCCTGCAGGATTGCCATTCCCGAAAGAAGTCTATAGGCTGCGATGAAAAAAGGGATCTGAAGAAGAAGGGAAGCGGAGCTTTTCAGCGCGTAAACGGGCTTATAGTGGTTGATGCGGTAGTATTCCTGCAGCATCAGGAACTGCTCGTTTCCTTTGAAGGTCTGCTTGATCCTCTTGATACGGTAAGCCATTTTTGCCTGGATCTCACGTTCTTCGGCCTGAAGCTCATCGGCTCTTTTATAAAGTGGAAGGACCAGAAAGTTTACGGCGATACTGAGTACGATGATGGAAAGGCCTGCATTTCCGATGAGGCGGTCGGCGATTGTGAAGATCACTTCAAAAAGGAGCATCAGCGGTGTGATCAGAAGGTTGTAAAGAAAGGATAGAAATGACATTATGCTTCCACCTCTTTTTCTTTACGGGAAGACTTCGATCCGGAACTCTTCTTTTTGCCCGCCTCAAGTTTTTTCTTCTTTTCGATCTTTTCCTGCAAAGCCTGTTTTTTCGCTTTTTCCTCAGACTCGCGCACTTTCCTGACGATAAAATCGGCAGATCTCTTGGCGCTTTCTCCGATGTTGACCCAGATATCCTCACGGGCCTTTTGCCGCCCTTCGAGGTAGGAGCGGTCATCAATGCACTTGTCGATCAGTTCCTTGATGTTGCCGGCATTTTCGTCGTTCAGTTCCGGTCCCAAAGACGGCAGGATGCTGAAGGTCCATGGTGTCTCGTCGATCCAGTCGGCGTCGTAGGGACGCGGATCGAACTTGGTATCCGTGTAGATGATCGGCTTGTCGAAGACCATCGCGAATTCGAACATGACGCCGGAATAGTCCGAGATCAGGATATCGGACTGCATGAGTACGTCGAAGTTGTCGTTATCGGAATTCCAGGTGACCTTCGAGGTGTCGGAATACTTATTCATCAGTCGGTCGATCAGTTCTTTTTCCGAAGTAAAGGACTGCGGGTGAGGTCTTACGATGATCTTATAACCGGTCGAGATCAGCGAATCGATGAGTTTGTCTCCGAATCTCGAAAGAATGCCGCTTTCGCCCCACGACGGCGCCAAAAGCACTGTCCGCTCGTGCGGGGGGACGGGATCTGCGGAGTCTACGCGTTTCTTCATCTCGTCAAGATACGGCACGCCGCTTAAGTCATAATCTCTCTCCGGAATACCGCGAAGCTCTTCGAGCTTTCGGATCTGTTCGATCTGAAGATCGCCCGAAAGAATAAAGGAATCATAATGGTCGGTACCGAACATTCTGTACATCGTGATGTCTTTGGCTGCGTGCATGATGTGGATATAGCAGTCGACATTTTTCGAACGCTTCCACTGGAAAACGTCCAGGCTCGGGGTCGTCGAGAAAACGACGTTGGCATTGAGGACATTGAGTTTGGCAAAAGCCTTGTTGCCTTCGCCGATATATTCGCAGGTGACATATTCATATTTTCTATCGAAAGCCGGATCGTCCTCGGAACAGGTCATATATACGGTCTTCTGCTTCATCTTTTCCAGTTCATCGACGATCGGTTCGAAGGTGTTCCAGTATCTCTTATGGTCGGAAAAGATGACGAGAGGATACTTCTCTCCCGAGATCTTGGCCTGCTTACCGCCGCTGATACGAAACTTCAGTTTGTCGAGAAGCGCATGCAGCGAGAAAAATAAAACGCCGAACATAGCGAACATGACTGTGAAAAGCATGCCGCCCGTGCCGGGATCGATGTACAGTATCATATGATTCACCACAAAACCCTCCATAATGGAAATTTGCGAATGTGCGTCCATTACAAACAAATATTTTATAACTAACTATATATAATTGCAACGAACGACTGTCTGTCTCCGCGATCCGGGGATGCTCGGGGCTTTGTAAAACGGCGGGGATTCGGGGTTTATTCGTCGCCGATATACTTCCAGTTCTTCGATCGGTAAGGATCGTCCTTGACCTTGAACCACGAGCCCGGCAGGAAGGTCTCGCCATCGTTCACGTAGATGCTCCAGTGATCGGTCGAAAGCACGAGGCAAGGCTCATCTTTGCCCGAGGAATCGATGGGCTTTCCGGTAAACGGATTCTTCGGATCCTCAATCAGGTCTTTTGTGGCAAGTGCCGGAGTATCGGCATTGGTCATGAAGTCCTCATTGACCGTAAAACCCGTGGCGTCAAAGTCTTTGACCATAAGAAGCGGCATATAAAGCTCGACATCTTCGTCCATGCAGTAGATGTTAAAACTGCTCAGGTTATAGCCGTGATCGGAAACGAGGATGATCCTGGTGTTGTCATAAACGCCTTCTTCCCGCAAATAATCGAACCATTCGCCGAGCTGGAGGAACGTGGCCATGTTGACGTGGTAGTGCGAGACCTGCGTGTAGCTATGAAGCTCGACCTTTCTTCCTCTGACCGTATACTGCTCCTGGTTTTCCAGGTCCACATCGTAAGCGGTGTTGTCGACGATCAGGGACGGCGTGTAGTCCGGCTTTTGCAAAAGACAATGCTCGTGGGGGGTGTCGTTGGCCATCATGAGGAAGGTGTTTTCCGAATCGGCCGTGATCCGGGTCATGTCCTTCAGGTGAGTCAATACGGCATACGAATTCAGGAAATCCGGGTCATAACCGGTGCTTTTTGAGAATCCGTCGTTACTCTGGATCGAGGCGACGGTCATCTCGCCTTTGCCCGTGTATCCGGAATCGTTATAGGCGCCGTCGTCGTAGATCGTGTGATGTGCGACCAGCGGTGCAATCTTCGTCAGTGAATAGAAAAAGAAGTTGCGGTTTCTTACTTCGTCGACCTGATCCATCAGCTCTTCCGACTCCCTTGATCCGTTGAAATAGTCGAAATAGCCGACCGTGTTGTAGCAGTTAAAATCCGGGTAACTGTCATAGATCGAGAGATCCGGGTTCCAGGAATATCCCGCATACGGCGGATCGCAGATCGTGACTTCATATCCGTTCTCCCCGAAAAGCACCGGCATCACTTTCAAGGCCTCGTTGTGCTTGTCCTCGAGAAGTTCGTTGTTTCTTTTATTCATTTCCGCAGGCGTATATTCATACCCTCCGAAAAGCGCCGGTGCCGCGATATTCGTGTGTCCGCCGTAGCCGATCGTGTTCTGATAGAAGGTAAATCCGTCGAACTTTTCGGCAAGTTCCGGCTTCTCATTGAAGATATACGGCACATACGGGCCGACGGCGCGGTCGAGCATCAGGACGATGACATTTTTGCCGTCTTTGCTTAAGTGGAAAGAAGGTTCTTTTCCCGAGACATAACGCGTGTAGTAGGTGATGTCATTCCGATAGGTGACTTCGATATCATTGATGTTAATGCCGGACAGGACGCCTATGGCGATAATGCCTGCGACAAGGACACCTCGGGCGATCTTACGGGATTTTCTGAAAAGCACATGCAGTGCGGCTGCCACGACCAGCACCACGAGCGTGTTGATGATGTATTCGTTCGCTGTAAAGACCGGCTGATCCTCGTACCGGAGATTGGAAGAAAGAATGCCCAGGTTTTTTCCGAAGAGCATGTAGTTTATGGTCGAAACGCCACAGAGCACCCAGATGCCGTCGCTGAAATACGATTTGATGCGGTCACTCATGAAAAAGTAGAAAATGCTTCCCCAGAGGACGAAGATGCCGACGGCGACGAGTGTGCTGCGGATAGCGTAAAGCAGCGGATCCGAAAGGTGCAGCGCATCGTAGAATTCATCTGCCGAATCGCTGATGACGGCCGTCGGAATGAGAAGACCTGTCAGCACCGCCATGAAAAGTGCGCCGAAGATAAAGACGAGAAAGTCCTTTGGCGGTGCTTTTCGCTCTTTCTTAGAAAGACCGGAGATAAACGGGATCTGAAGAAGTATGCAGCAGAAGGAAAGAAGTGATTTCTGCCGCAAGCCGAGATCCGACCGCAGGAGAGTATAAATGAAAAGAGCATCTCCGGCGAGTGCGAAGAGGCAAAAGAGCATCTTTTTCGGGTCTTTCAACTTATAGAAGATATTCTTCAGAAGCGAGAATACGTTGTTGAGAAGCCAGTAGAAAACAAGTCCCGCCGGCGAGTGATAAAGCAGTACGAGAAAGATCAGCGCCAGAGCATAGATCTGGATCTTTTCTTTTATCGGATGACCTTTGGTGTAGATGATGCCCGAAACGATGTTAATCACCGTCATGAGGATCGGCAGAAGATTGACCGCAAAAGATCCGATCATGAAAGTGGCGTCTTCTTTTCCGAGATCTTTGATGAACCAGAAGGACATACCCTGCAGGCTCTGCATATTCGAAAGGAGGTTATAGGCCGCGATGAAAAACGGGATCTGAAGAAGAAGAGAAGCCGAACTTTTCAGCGCGTAAACGGGCTTATAGCGGTTTATCCGATAGTACTCCTGCAGCATCAGGAACTGCTCGTTTCCTTTAAACGTCTTCTTGATATTTTTGACGTGGAATGCCATCTTTTTCTGAATCTCGCGCTCCTCGTTCTGCAGCTCGTCCGCTCGGATATAAAGCGGCAGCACGAGGAAGTTGACGGCAAGACTCAGGAAAATGATCGAAAGACCGGTATTCCTGATGACATTATCAGCCAGCATGAAAATGATTTCCAAAAGAAGCTCGATCGGTGTGATCGTGAGGTTATATATCGCGGAAAGCACTGACATGCCTGATCACACCTCCTTTTCAGCAGCTGCCGACTGCTCCGAAGCTGATGCCGGCTGTTTCTTTTCAGAGTCTTTTGATTTTCTGCGACGCTTTTTCTTTTTGAGTTTCTCTGCGTCTTCGGCGTTTTTTGCTTCCGCTTCTTCGAGCTTTTTCAAAATGAAAGCGGCCGATTTTTCCGCGCCTTCACCGATATGGACCCACGTCTCGGATCTGGCTTTTTCGCGACCTTCGCCGAAAGAGGTATCCTCGATGCATTTGTCGATCAGATCTCTAATGTGATCTGCGTTTCCTTCATTGAGCTCAAGTCCCAGAGACGGCAGGATCCGGAAAGTCCAGAGCGGCTCGTCGATCCAGAAAGCATCGTACGGGTTTGTCTGAAAGCCGGTATCCGTGTAGATGACGGGCTTGTCAAAGACCAGCGCATAGTCGAACATGACGCCCGAAAAATCCGAGATCAGGATGTCCGATTGAAGAAGGACATCGAAGTTGTCGTTATCCCGGTTCCAGGTGACTTTCGAGGTGTCGTTATATTTCTCCATCAGGCGGTCGACCAGTTCTTTTTCCGAAGTAAACGACTGCGGATGCGGCCTTACGATGATCTTGTATCCGGTCGCGATGAGCGAGTCGATGAGCTTGTCACCGAATCTTGAAAGGATGCCGCTTTCGCCCCACGAC
>CAJOLL010000051.1 GCA_905235455.1 uncultured Clostridia bacterium | reverse complement strand
AATTAACCCAAATAATGATGGTAAAGTTATAAGACTTGTATTCCCAGAACTTACAGAGGAAAGATATGCAGGAAAAGCAGTATTATATCAGAGTCAGAACAAAGGAGCAGCTGGAAGCCGTCCGTGACCGGTATCCGGTCTCTCGAGACACTTCCAAGGCATGCCTCCGAAATCTGTCGGACTGACACATCTGACTTCACTATTAGCAGGAGTAATCACTCCGCAGTCAAGCGCAGCCAATGCAGTAACCATTTTGAACGTTGATCCCGGCGGATAGATCTGCTGGATCGCACGATTATAGATTGGCATGTCGACAGCTGCGATATCCTGATACTCATCGATACCAAGGTAATATTTGACCTGGACCTTAGCTTGGGCATCACCTTCTCGGGAAAGAATAAAGTCATTCGGATCAAAATCGGGATATGATCCCATAGCAATGATCTCGCCGTTCTTCACGTTCATCATGACAAAAGCACCCGCATTAGCGGTTTTATATCTTTCATCCTCAGGTTTTTGTTCCTCAGCTCGCTGGGCTGCCGCGATATACTCTTTGATGGCATTGATACCCACCTGCTGGACATTTGAATCGATCGTAAGTTCGACTGTTGCTCCCGGAACAGGATCGATACCCAGTTCAGAGTTATAGAAAAATCCTTTTTCTTCTTCCGTTGACCAGATGTTATAAGGTTTTTCACCATACTGACCGTGGAGATAACGCTCCATCTGCGCTTCGACCCCGCCCTGACCGACAAGGTCTGAGGCCAGATAACCAACCGAAGCAAGCTCTGTAAGTCTCTCCTGGGAGATCGGCCAGATATACCCGACAACATGGGAGGAATACTTTGCCAGAGGCGTATACACCCTTCTGTACTCTTTATTGGCAAGAATACCCATATAATGATAATTTTGCTCTAAAAGAAGACGGATCAGTTCTTCCGGAACGTCTTTAGCGATCATTACCGGAGTACCGGTCTGGAACGACCAGTTGTCCATGAAGATCTGATATCTAATACGGATGATACGGTACGCCTCATCCTCGTTGTAGTTCTCATCGACCTTAAAAAGGCGGCGCAAATACAGGAAAAAGACCTTCGGATCATTCTTCACATAAGAGTCTGTATAAGTGACGACCGCATTGGGATTAGGTTCCTTGAGTGCAAAAAGATTTCGGTTCGTCTGCCAAAGTGCGATTTTATCTTCCGGCATAAGGAACTGATACGGTTCTATGGAAAAATACTCATCCAGATCGGCGACCGGAACACAATTGTACTCATCAAAGAGATAGGAGAGTTCAAGGCACATGCTGTTAAGATCCTGTTCTTCCATACCGGCATTGGCCAGCATAAGAACATTGATCTCCTGACTCGTCGCGATCACGCGCCCGTTACTGTCAACGATATCGCCTCGAGGCGCAGGTACGACATACTGATGAGATTCACCTACAGAACTTGCCGAAATCTTCTTCGAAGCATCTGAAAACTGCAAAGAGACTGTCTTTATCAGGATTAAAAGACCGAAAACACAAAACAAAAAACCCAAAACAAAGTAACGGCTGGTTACAAAATCAAGGATGTGCGAAGACACACCGCCATCAGACGGCATACTATTCGACGAGACATGGTCCTCATCAAAAACGTATAAGTTGTCGTCATTCAGATTTTTTGCCATTTTCTGTCCTCCATACTGTAACCATCGACAAGACCGGACTTAATTCCCATCTTATACGGACCGGCAAATCGAAGCAGCAATAAGATCGGGACCGCAGCAATGATATTGACAAGGATCTGCGGGAAAATACTCGAAAACAGGATATACCTCAAAGAATGGTAAGAAGGAATATTTCTGGACATCTTAAGATAGAACCAGGACACGATATGTCCGAGCGAATAATAGGCCGCCGAAACCACAGCTACCTGAACCAGACCCAGATTGTATTTCCTGCGGAATCTCGTTCGAAAAAGGATCGATGAAAGAATACCGACATAAAGAAATGCCAAAAGACCAACCCCCAGAACAGCCACCGGCGAATCATTCATGCCGGAAATAACGGGTCCGGAAAAATAATCCCTAAGCATTCCGACAAACAATCCGACCACGATACCGTCGACCGTTCCGAAAAGATATCCGGAAAGAACGACAAACACAAGCATCAGATCACATGTGCGCCCCAAAAGACGGAAAACATGAGGAAAAGTTACCTGCAGGCAACAGAAACTCGTAACATAAACGGCATATACGATAATCTGGCGCGCCCGATCTTTCTTATTCATTATGCGCCCTCTCCCGGTGTCTCGGGGGCTGAATTCGCAGCATTCTCAGAAGCAGGCACAGAATCTGTCGCTGCTTCAGGAATTGTTGCAGAAGAGGTTTCCGACGGATCCTCGACCAATTCCGAGGAAGACGGATCTATTCCGGATTCCTGCGTCGGATCAACATCTTCATTCGGAACCATGATGAAAACATCCTTAATATCCGAAATAACAACATAAGGCCTTAATGTCGCCTTAAGATTATTCGGGTCAGAGTCATCAAAGGTCTCGATCACGCCAATCGGAATACCTGCCGGAAACAGTCCACCTTCACCACTGGTTACCAGTTCCTGCCCCGGCTTGAGAATAATATTACTCGGTATTCTCGTGACGACACATAAACCTTCGCTCTTTAAGGTAATATCACCGGAAACTAATACAGTTGCGCCGTTTACTTCATTTACTTTTGCACTGACGGTAAAACCTTCGTGCAACAACGGCAGGATCTTAGAAGAATCCTTATCTGTAGTCATCACACGGCCGACGAGATTCATTCTGGCATCAACGACAGCATAAGATCCGGAAGAAGAATCGATACCCGAATCCGTGCCGACATTTACACGAATGACGCTGAACCACTCATCTGCTTCTCTCGTGAGCACGGAAGCGCCGTGAATATGGTAGTTTTCGAAAGTATCCTGGATACTGAAAGCGCTTTTTAGTTCTTCCCATCTGATGCGCGCTTCCTCACCCTGCTGAACTTCATATTCAAGTTCGGCGATCTCCGCGCGAAGCTCTTCATTTTCTTTTCTGATTTCCATACCTTCGGCAATAGCAGAATAAAAGTCTGAGAACTTAGTACCGATCTTCTGGAAAACGGACTGAATCGGATCAACGATAACGGAAAGAGGCTTAGTTACTCCGGAAAGAGGACTTCCCGGGATCGCACTGAGAACGATGAAAGCAATCAGTAATAATGTCGCCAGCGCAAGTACAAGCAACTTATTATCGAACAATCGTCTCATTACAGCTTCCTCCACTTCAAACTTTCAAAAATTATACCACACTTTTCTTTCGCGTGTTCAAAGCTAAGGATAAGAGATCTCTAATGAATCAACTCCAACTCCTTTCCGTCTGAAATGTATCGTAGCGTTTTTTCATTGCGATCGATGGAAAAGATCCGTTCAGAAAGCATGTTTTCCGATAGGGCTTTATCGGAATTAATCGCCTGCATCATGGCAAAAAGGTTTTCCTGTCCGATCTGCGGGCGCTTTTCGATCAGAAGAATCTCGTGCACCGAAACCGGAAGAACAAAGAAATCCATGTCTTTCGACTTCGCAAAATCCGCAAGATAGTCTGTTCTCAATAAGACAGCGGCTCCGGGAAACGGAGCATCATACGAAACAACATAAATATTCGGCTCTTCATTATTCCTTTCATCATCAAACTGAAGATCCAAAAGATTAATCGCCTTGATCCGGAATCTGTCCATATTTTCAAAAGCATGCTTGAAAAGCACTTCTCTCTCGACCGACCAGATCGTCAAAAGCGCATCATCGACGGTCACACATCCGTTTCCGATGGTCGGATCATCAACGAATATCTGTACGATTGCCACCATATCCCCGATGATCATGTACGGCTTCTTGAGAATATCTTTCCGATTCTTGTTGTAATTCATCAGCTTAATTATGAGCTTTTCCTTTACTTTTTCCCAAGAAGTAAACACATCGCTTAACGCATTGTCCGGGAACTTGTTCTTACTGACAAACCTGACCATTTTTCCGATACATTCATCAATCGACGTTCCCCTCCTGTATGCTTCATAGAAGTCCTCATAGTAAAACACCGGAGCGATCCGGGTTCCCGGTGCTCTGACGATGATCCCGTGCAGATTCCGGTTATTCTTATGAATGATCTGTTCTGTGATCGAATATTTTTTCAGAAGCTGTGCCGAGCCATACTTGTATTGGGCCCGAAAAGCATCCATAAACTCTTTAAAACTAAGTTTTTCAGGTACTGTTTTACGTTCTGTGACCATATTATTCTTCCTCCATATATCCGTTTTTCAACATACTGATCGATACACCGCGGCCGATGATGATATGATCGATCACATCGATTCCGATCAGTTGCCCGCTTTTTAGCAGAGCTCTTGTAGCTTGAATGTCTTCATCACTGGGGTTTACATCTCCACCGGGATGGTTGTGCGCCAGTATCAGACCGGCGGCATTTACTTTAACGGCGATCCTGAACACTTCACGGTAACTGATACCGACTGTATTCAGGGCACCTTTACATAGCACATGATGCTCGATGAGTCTTTTTTGCGTATCCAGATAAACGACATGCACTTCTTCGGTCTCGAGAAAGGACATTTTCTCCTGAAAGTATAGGCAGGCAGTATCTTCAGACAGAAATCTGAGCCGATTGTCATTTGATAGAGACATAACGCTTCGCCTTCCGAGTTCAAGACATGCTTTGATCGTAATCGCTTTGATCCTGCCGACTCCATCAATATCGGAAAGTTCCGATATTGAAAGCTGATTGAGCCCGACAAGGCCATTAGGAGATTTATCTGAAGACAGGATGCTCGAAGCAATATCTTTTGCCGAAATCCCTTTTGTACCGGTTCGTATGATGATCGCCAGCAGTTCCTCATCCGAAAGAGATTCGGCGCCGGAAGCTTCAAGACGCTCGTATGGGCGGACAGATGGATGCATTTCTTTCATTTTCATTTTTTCACCTCCTTTGCAAAAAAAATCCCGACCAGAAACGAGGAAACATTTCATGTAATCTCATTTCATAGTCGGGTCAAAACCGAATCTAAACGGGCCATAAGCCCAAAATTCCGAGTATTCAGTTGTATGTCAGATCAAAAAAATCAGTTTTCTTTTTTACCGCAGCACTTCTTGTACTTTTTGCCGCTTCCGCACGGACACGGATCGTTTCTGCCGATCTTTTCAACATGAACGATATTGTCTTCACGATACTTCTTGGTAATCTCTTGCTGCTTTTCAACAGTAAGAACATTATCCCAACTCTTCAGAGTAAAAAGCCACTCTGCTTTTGCGTCACGCATATTGTAGTAAAGCTTCTCATAATCAACTTTCAGAGAAACATCAGAATTATCATCAACGGACTTATAATCGTACTCTTCTGTAAGGCTGGTGCTGATGCCTTCGAGGAATCCGACAAAGATCTCCATGTTTTCTTTTCCGAAACCGAGCTTCTCAGCAAGTTCAACAGCATTACCATTCAGAAGGTCCTCATTATCCGGATACTTTTTAAGGATGGCATCATATGCATTCTTCTCAAGCTCATAGTACTTGGAAATATATGCCTTGTAATCGTTTTCGTTCTCGACCGTCTCAGAATGCTTGGTCCAACTTTCAAAATAGTTCATTTTGAAACCTCCTGATCAGTTTAATTTTTCTGCGATAGCACGCAGGAATTCTTCAGTATTAACAACTTTTTTATTCGGGTGCTCCATAAGAGCATTCAGATCTCCGGTGATTACGCCTTCTTCAATAGTATCGATCGATGCTTTTTCCAGACGATCCGCAAAATCTACAAGATCCGGAAGATCATCGAGCTGGCCTCTTTTACGGAGCGCGCCGGTCCAGGCAAACAGCGTCGCCATCGGATTGGTAGATGTTGTCTCGCCGTTGAGATAACGGTAATAGTGACGTGTAACCGTGCCGTGTGCCGCTTCATACTCGTATTTCCCGGAAGGAGAAACAAGTACGGATGTCATCATGGCAAGGCTGCCGCAAGCGGAAGCAACCATATCGGACATTACATCACCGTCATAATTCTTGCAAGCCCAAAGCATGCCGCCTTCCGAACGCATAACACGAGCTACGGCATCATCGATAAGCGTATAGAAGTAAGTGATACCCGCTTCTTCGAACATATCCTTAAACTCTTTATCAAAGATCTCCTGAAAGATATCCTTGAAGCGATGGTCGTAAACCTTAGAGATCGTATCTTTTGTGGCAAACCACAAATCCTGCTTGATATCCAATGCATACATGAAGCAGGAACGTGCAAATGCTTCGATGGAAGCATCCAGATTGTGCATGCCTTCAATCACGCCGGGACCTTTAAAATCGTGAATCTTCTTTACTTCTTTTCTTCCATCCTCATATGTGACAACCAGTTCTGCTGTCGCAGGTCCGGATACATACATCTCCGTGTCACGATATACATCACCATAAGCATGACGTGCCAGAGTGATCGGCTTCTTCCAGCAGGAAACAAAAGGAGAAATACCCTTAACAAGGATAGGTGCACGGAAAACGGTACCGTCCATGATTGCACGGATCGTTCCGTTCGGGCTCTTCCACATCTGCTTGAGCTTATATTCATCCATACGCTGGGCGTTTGGAGTGATCGTGGCACACTTAACTGCTACACCCAGTTCAACCGCACGGTTTGCGGCATCGATCGTAACCTGATCGTCTGTTTCATCACGATGAGGCAGTCCCAGATCAAAATACTCTGTCTTCAGATCCACAAACGGCTCGATAACGATATCCTTGATCTGCTTCCAGATGATTCGCGTCATTTCATCGCCATCCATCTCAACGAGTGGCGTTTTCATTTGAATTTTGCTCATCTTTTCCTCCGCATTTATAAAATCCAAGTAATTTTATCTTAATTCCTATTATCCGTCAATTGTAAGTCAAACCTGTCCGCAGGCAGAAAGCAAGACTTCCATAGACGTTCTGTCATCCATTTTTCCGGTCTTGACCCACTGGTCAGACTCAAAACAGAGCATGTACATCTTCTCGAGCTGAGCGATCGTAAAGCCTCTGGCCTGAGAAACCAGGTTTTTCGCCACGAAAGGATGAACTTTTAGTCTTGAAGCGATCTGCGGCGCATCCCCGATCTCTTTTGCGCAAATCAGATGACGGATGTGTCTTGCAAGCATCAGACGGATCTTCGGGATCGCTTCTTTAAGAAGGAGCAGGTCATTTAATATCTCCAGCGCCTTTCCCGGCTGTTTGTTACCGATCGCATCCGTCATATTGAAGACGGAAGCATGGACATCCGGAATGCTCAAACGGTTCAAAAGCTGCATATCAAGTTCTGTTACACTCTTATTCTCACAATAGAGCATGATCTTAGTGACTTCGTTTTCGATCATCCGCATCGACGAATCCGTACGGCTGATCAGAGAACTGATGCACATCGGTGAAGCAGTGATATTCTTACGGGAAAACGACGATCTTATCCATTTTGTCAGCATTTCTTCATTTTGAAAACTGAATTCGGCAAGAGTTCCGATAGAAGAAACAGCTTCCAAAAGCTGTTTCTTACGTTTATCTACCTTATCTTCAACAAAAATGACCGCTGAAAACTCCGGAATCGAAGAGATTGCCGACTTCCATTTTTCGACTTCAGAGGCCGAAGAGGGCGCGCGATTGGCCCAAAGACCAAGATTTCTGATAACAGTCATACGATATTTCGACATAAACGGCGGAGAGCAGACTAACGACCGGAACTCATCCAGCGGCATTTCGGAATTGGTTTGATCTTTCAGGTAAAAATCCAGACTTTCCGCTCCGGGCGAGACCCATCTTTTTTTCATGTCGGCAATCGTCTTGTCAACCAGATACTTCTCTTCCCCGCAGATCAGATACACCCTCGAAGCGGTATCGTTCTTGAAGTCATTTACTACATCAATGTAGTCTTTCCATCCACTGTTTTTCTCTTGTTTAGCCATATCTCTCCTCAAGAATCGAAGTAATAGTTAATATCCCAATCGGATTCATCTACAGACAAAAGGACACAACCTCTTTCATCCGTCCTAAGCCATCGGATACCACGTTCAGAAAGCCGCTGTAGCACTTCTCCGGAAGGGTGTCCGTAATGATTATACCCCACACTTATTACGGCTGCATCTATCATTTTATCATTTAAAAACGCATCTGAAGTCGAAAAACGACTTCCGTGATGAGACACTTTCAAAACCGTAATATCCTGTATCAACGCCTCTTCAAGTGCATTTTCGACATGTTCCGAGATATCGCCCGTAAAAAGTATCTTCTCCTCATACAATGAACAGAGAATGACCATAGAATCATCATTTCCTCCGTCTTTCGGTTCTTGGGGCCATATGACATGAAAAGAAAGATCTTCATCCACAGTTACGATTGCATCTTTTTGAAGTATTGTGATTTCCGAGGGCAGATCAGGAAATATGCACTTCAGCTGGCTCATTTCCGGGCTATCTGACCAAAAGGGAGTATAAAGATGGTCGATCAAGCCCATATTCCACAACTCGAGGATTCCCGATATATGGTCGGCATCAAGGTGGGAAATGAATGCCATGTTGATTTTGGAAAGTCCAAGATATTCCATTATGTTTCTTATCCTTTCTCCGTTCCCCTGATTTCCGCCATCAACAAGAACCGCGATGTTTTTATGTGTTATCAAAGCACAATCACCTTGTCCGACATCAAGAAAGTAGACCGATGACTGCTTCTTTTGAAAAATCATATTCTGGAAGAGGAAAGCAAAAAGAGCTCCCACAGTCATTACAAACATAGTTTTCTTTCTCAGTCCCGGTCTTATCAAAAAGAATAAGCATAAACTCACTATCGAAAGCAGTACAAACACCGGTACATTGCTTAAAGAAAGGCTTTCCTCATAGTGTAATGCCCCGGCATATGCCATCCTTTTAAGAACATAAACCATGCCGCGCACGGGGGCAAAAAGCCCGGATCGGACGATATTGAACGGAATAAGCAAACAGACCAAAGTGATTACCAAGCCAAAACAGCATATCATTTCGGCAGGAAATCCGGATAAAACGCTGACGATCGTTGATAAAACCGACATTCTGTTTCCCATACTCAATAAAACAGGAAGCATACCGATATGTGCGCAGATAAAGCAGGATATGGCTCTTCTGATCTCTTCAGGAAGAATCGGTATGTGCTTATATATTAAGCTTTCTGCCTTTTTATGGAAGATCATAATTGAAAAAGCAGCGCCAAAGGACAATAAAAGTCCTGAAGAAAAAACGGCAAACGGATCCAGGCACATCAAGATCAACGCACTGAGAGAACAGGCGGATAGCCGATCGATGCAATGCTCGGAAAACGATAAATATCCGACGATCAGATACATAAAAATACTTCTTGAGGCAGAACCGGCCCACCCGGTCACAAATCCGTATACGACAAGGAATACGCTAATTCCGATCATTTTGCGCTTTTCATTGAGTAGCCAAGAGCAAAGAACGCCGATCGTGGCTGTCAGATATCCGATATGCGCCCCGGATACGACCAAAAGATGCGAAAGATTACTCTTACGAAAAGTGTTTTTTTCTTCTTTACTCAGATGAGAGTCATCCCCGATGATCATGGCAGACAACACCGCGGCTGTATCTTCATCCGTACACTCGCTCCATATTCCGTAAAACGTCCTTCTGATATCGGCACCGATCTTATAGGCGAAATCGATCGGTGATCGTTCCGAAGTTTCTAAGACATCAAACTTTGCACGTTCCGCGGATCGGATGATCCCCTTTCTTCGATAATACTGACGAACATCCATATCGCCGGGGTTCCCCTTTGTTATAATCGGCGAGATAAAAGACTCCAATCGGAGAATATCTCCATAGTCCAGTATTTGATCGGTAAGCATGATGACTCTTTCACCATTCTCGAGAACAAGCTCGACATTCTTATAGCCCACATCAAATGAATTGGGAGAACAGACCTTTGCTCTTCCGTTATAATACTCGCTGAAATCAAGCCTTATCGCATGCTTTTCCCACAAAGAAAAGCCGATAAAACAGGCAGAAAAACCCAATACCGCGATCAATATCACCGCAAGTTCGCGGGCAACCAGTTTTCCGAAACAGCAAAATGAAGAAAAAACGAGAAAAACAGCGATGATGCTAAAGAGCTTGAAAACATCCGAACCGTAAAAGGATAAGTAACTGCCCGAAAAACACATGATCAGTAATACAAGCAACGGCCGGCGCAATGATGCCCCGATCCACCTTTCTGCCCATTTTCGAAACGAAAATGAGTTTTTTCGTTGCTTATAGGCAGCAGCATCAGTTCCTGTGAGCATCAAGAAGTGTCCTCCAAGTAAAACTTTAAGGACATAATACGTCAATGGCATCTGCATTTCTTTTAAAATAAAAGACAAATGCCGACAAAACTCTTAAATATCGTCGTTTGGGGATCAAATCCGAAAAAAGGATATAATCATTCTAATTCATTCGAAAGAAATTCTTCGATCCCGGAACGAAGATCATCAAGTCCGACCATTTTTTCAGAGGAAACGGCGAAGATGCGGGCATCTTCATGGAAATCCAGGATCTTGGCAAATTCATTGAGCTGTTTTCTGATCTGCGCTTTCGAAAGCTTGTCGCACTTGGTAAAAACCAGAAAATACGGGATTCCGGACTGATTCATGTAATCAAGCATACGAATATCATCCTGCGAAGGCGCATGACGGACGTCGATCAGATGGAGGACCAGTGAAAACTTCCTTCCCGAGACAAAATACTGATCACAGAGTTTATTGAACTTCTCTTTGACATCTTTGGATGCTTTGGCATACCCGTAACCCGGAAGATCCGCAAAGTATAATTTATCATCCACATTAAAATAGACAACGACTCGGGTCTTTCCGGGAGTCGCACTGACTCTTGCAAGCTTCTTATTATCTGCCAGCGCATTGATAAGAGATGACTTCCCGACGTTGGATTTGCCGGAAAAGACGATTTCCGGCCGGTCTGAGGGCGGACATGACTGAACATCGGAGGCTACTCCCCAAAAAGTGGTCTTTCGAAACTGAATACTCATGTTCTTCCTCCCGGATTTTTTGTCTATGATACCACAATCACGTCGTTTGCCAAAAGCAGGTCCAAATTCGCAAATGATTTTTATATGCAATTTACCTATTATATGTAGCCTTTTTTTCAGATAATTTTCAAAAGAATACAGTACAAAATGATTTCGAATAGGGTTATACTGTTTTTGTAGCGTCAGGCTATATTGATTTTATGGAGGATTCTATGCCGGAGAATATGTCAACACCGAGTCCTGTTGATTCTTTTGACTATCGTGGCTATCTTTTGGAGCCTTTCGGACCGATCGGAATTATTTCCCATACCTCGAACGAAGCTTTCGTTCGACAGGTTAATGACATCTTATACGAAAAGAGACTCCTCAAACAGCAGAAGAATTATAGTCCTTATGTAAACAGCGCAGGCTATTTACGTAGGGATTTTACTATTTCTGCGACGATCACCCGCTTTCAGACAGGCGAAGGCAAGGTCACCATCAATCAGACCGTCCGCGGTCATGATATCTACATCATTTCTGATGTTCTCAACCACGAAGAATCCTTTACGCTTTCCGGCGCCAAGCACTTTACGAGTCCTGACGATCATTTCCGTGATCTTCTCCGTATCATCATGGCCGTCAGCGGCAAAGCCAGAAGGATCAATGTGATCATGCCTTTTCTTTATGAAGGCAGACAGGATCACTGCATTACGAGAGAATCTCTTGATTGCGCCCAGATGCTTAAGGATCTTTATAACCTCGGTGTGGCAAACCTGATCGTATTTGACCCGCATGATCCGAGGATCATCAACGCGGTTCCGCTTATGGGCATCGAAATGCCGAAATCTGCTTATAAGATCATTCACACCCTGATTTCCAAGAATCCGGGGCTTCATATCGATAAGGACAACATGATGATCATCAGCCCGGACGAGACGGCCGTTTCCAGAGCCATCTTCTACTCGTCCATGCTCGAACTTCCGCTCGGCTTGTTCTATCGTGACCGTGATTACACCAAGGTCGATTCCGAAGGTAATCATCCGATCAAGAGTTTCCGTTTCCTCGGCGATGACCCGAAAGGAAAAGACGTGCTGATCGTTGACGACATGATCAACTCCGGTAACACGATGATACGTACCGCCCGCTATATGCACGAGCGCGGAGCCGGAAACATCTTTTGTGCCGCACCGTTCGGCCTTTTCACCGACGGACTGGAGCCTTTCAACAAAGCTCACGAGGAAGGCATCATTAAACAAGTATACTGCACCAACCTGACATACCGCCCGAAGGAGCTTTTTGATACTCCGTGGTATGTAGATGTAAATATGACACCGTTTGTAGCCCGACTTATTGACGCACTGAATGTAGACGAATCTATAGGACAGCTTATCAGCCCGATCGAGAAGTTCAATTCGCTTCTCGGACAGGTACGAATCGAAGAATTGATGGGGTAAAAGTAAAAAATGAATGAGACAGAGGTAAACAAGTCTATGGAACCGATTATCCAGAGCCCGGATGAAGGCGCGTATTCCCGTTATAACCAATATGGCGACAACCCGATGGCACCGGTAGGACCGATCGCACTCGTTCCGCTCAAAGGCAGCGTCGAATTTACCGACAAGGTAAACTGGTACCTGAACAAAAGAAGATCCGAGTATCAGGAGCATGAGTTCATCAGCAAATACCCGGGATTCTACCGTCAGGATTACCGCATCGAGGTAGAAAACACAAGATTCTCTTCCGGTGAAGGTAAAGCGGTCATTCAGAGCTCCGTACGTGGACATGACCTTTTCATCATCAGTGACGTAACCAACTTCTCCTGCACATATAAGATGTTCGGGCAAGTAAACCACATGAGTCCTGACGATCACTACCAGGATCTCAAGCGTGTCATCCTCGCCTGCTCCGGTAAAGCACGCCGTATCAACGTCATCATGCCGTTCCTTTACGAAGGCCGTCAGCACAAGAGAAATTCCCGTGAATCTCTCGACTGTGCTTTTGCCCTCGAAGAGATCTATGGTCTCGGCGTTGAAAACATCATCACCTTTGATGCACATGACGAGCGCGTAGCAAACGCGATCCCGACATCCGGTTTCGAGAGCCTTTCGGCCACATACCAAATCATTAAGGAAATGTACCGTTCGATCCCTGATCTGCACTTCACCAAGGATAAGTTCATGGTCATCAGCCCGGATGAAGGCGGTATCTCTCGTGCCATGTACTTCGCTTCCATGCTCGGAGTTCCGCTGGGAACCTTCTACAAGCGCAGAGACTATACGAAAGTCGTCAACGGCAGAAACCCGATCGTAGCACACGAATTCCTCGGCGAATCCGTGGAGGGTCTGGATATCCTTATCGTAGACGATATGATCTCTTCC
>CAJOLL010000050.1 GCA_905235455.1 uncultured Clostridia bacterium | reverse complement strand
CCTCCAGTGTGAGGACGTGACAACGGCGGTTCTGGTTGATGTGACCAACCATGGCAGCCAGTGTTGTTGATTTACCGGAACCCGTAGGACCGGTAACGAGGATCAATCCACGCGGTTTCAAAGCGAGGTCTTTGAAAAGTTCCGGAAGACCAAGTCTCTCGCAGGAAGGAATCTCCGTTGTAATAGTACGAGCAGCCAGCGTATAACTTCCGCGCTGCTTAAATACGTTGCAACGGAAACGGCTGTAATCCTTAACAACGTATGAGAAGTCGATCTCGCCACGCTCGTTGAGGTACTGCTGTCTGGACTTGTCCAACATGGACTTACACAGATACTCGGTATCGCTCTGTGTGAGGATGTTGGAATTCAAGGGCATGAGTTCACCGTGAACGCGGATCATCGGTGGCAGACCAACGGTGATGTGCGTATCGGACGCCTGGCGGCGAACAGCCTCTGTGAGAATGGCATCCATACTTAATGTAAATTCTTCCACTTTCTTTCCTCCTTAACCGTCAATGGAATATGTTACTTTACTCATTTCTGCAACAGTAGTAATACCCTCCAGTACTAACGCTGCAGCTGAGTCGGCAAGCATAAGTGTGCCTTCGGAGACTGCCAGAGCGCGCATCTCATCTTCAGATGCGCGACGCTCGAGCAATGCCCTCATAGCCTTGGTCATGATAACTACTTCGTGGATAGCGATTCGACCTTTGTAGCCTTTCTCGCCGCACTCGGAACAACCGGCGCCACGATACAGCTTCTGTCCCGGCTTAAGTTTTAAAAGTTCGACCTCATCCGGTCCCGGCGTGTACTCCTCACGACAGTTAGTGCAGATACGGCGAACAAGACGCTGAGCAACAACGCCGATAAGCGCGGTCGAAACCATGAACGGCTCGATACCCATATCGATCAGACGGTTGATCGAAGATACAGCGTCATTGGTGTGGATGGTGCTGAATACCAAGTGACCGGTGATAGCAGCACGCATGGCGATCTCGGCAGTCTCGCCGTCACGGATCTCACCGACGAGGATGATATCCGGGTCCTGACGGAGAATGGAACGAAGACCGCTGGCGAAAGTCATACCGGCTTTTGCATTAACCTGTACCTGGTTAATGCCGGGAATCTGGATTTCGACCGGGTCCTCAACAGTTACGATGTTCGTTTCAGGAGTGTTCTTCTCGGAAAGAAGGGTGTAGAGGGTCGTTGTTTTACCGGAACCTGTAGGACCGGAAATAAGGCAAACACCCTGCGGGACCTTAACGATCCTGTCGATCATCTCATTGTTGTGCTCGCTGATACCAAGATATTTACGGTTCAGGTTGGCGTCGTTCTTAGCCAGGATACGGATAACGGTCTTCTCGCCGTGTACAGTTGGGAGGATAGATACACGCATGTCAACCGGTTTGCCGTTAATGATGGTCTGAACACGACCGTCCTGAGGAATTCTCTTCTCGGCAATATTCATGCCGGAAAGAATCTTAATACGGGTGATGATGGCGTCACGGGCGGCAACCGGGTTGCTCATGATCTCCTGGAGCACACCATCGATACGGATACGGACTCGAACACGATCTTCCATCGGTTCGATGTGAATATCTGAGGAATTCGCACGGATAGCAAACTCGATGATGGAGTTAACGAGCTTAACTACAGGTGCGTTGTTTACTTCATCGGTGATCTCGTCGCCGAGCTTCTTCATATCGTCGATATCAAGATCGGAAGCAAGGTCGTCAGCTGCCTGCTTGGCAACTTCTTTACCATAATTCATCTTGATCGCGGAGAGAATCTGCTGCTTCGGTGCAAGAAGGGTAACGATGTCTTTTCCGGTACGGAAACGAAGGTCATCGGTTACGAGGATATTGAGAGGGTCGTAAATAGCTACGACGAGTTTCTTGTTGTCGTCATCTCCGTCAAAAGCAACAGGAATGATCAGGTTCTCTTCGCAATACTGCTCGGGAACGATCTTTGTCGCTTCCTGGTCGATATCTACCTGTTGAAGATCGATGATAGGGAGATCATACTGGCTGGAAATTGCTCTTAAAATATCCAGTTCTGTCAAAAGACCTTTTTCTACGATGATTTCGCCGAGCCTTTTCTTAGTGCTATCGTTGCGCTGTGCTTCGAGCGCCTCCTGTAATTCAGCCTGTGACAGAAAACCGCTGTCGATAAGAATATCGCCTAATCGTTTCATCATACCCTCCCAAATTGATGTACGTTAGTTTTTGCGGGGAAAAGACCCTCCCGCGAGGTCATATGTTGATAATAGTAATTTACACCCAAACGGCGATGTTTGTATAGTCTTACGAGATAAACAAAAAATTACAATTTCACTCAAACCACAAGCGAAACTGTTATAATCTTGTAACCCTTTCCCGAACTGACATAGTGCAAAACCATTGTCTTTTTCTCAAATAAATATACATGGATTTTGCTGTTTTTGCAACTAAAACCGACTATATTGTCAAAAAAATTGCAAAAAACTTTGATAAAAACACTTCGAAAATGCTGCGATATTTGCAAAGAATAACCTTTTATACTATTGTTATTAGAGAAATCATCAGGAGTGTGAAAGTATGGGTCCCGATACAGTTTTAGCAATCATGAACATCGTGTTGGCAGGGATGTTCGGTGCCGTGATCGGCAGTTTTACCAACGTTTGTATCTACCGTATTCCGGAACATCGCACGGTCGTCAAGGGCCATTCGATGTGTATGACGTGCGGGCACGAGCTGGGGGCGCTTGATCTGGTTCCGATCTTCAGCTGGCTTTTCCTCGGCGGAAAGTGCCGGTACTGCAAGACACCGATCTCCTCGAGATATATCAAGATCGAAAGCCTGACGGCTCTTATGTATATCCTGATGGCGGCCACGCACCTTTCCATGTTCCCGGATCCCCTGGATATGACCAAGAATATTTTCCCGTTTATTGAGCTTTGTGCTCTGTTTATCATGATCAACATCATTATCGTTGAAATGATGATCATGCACGATACAGGATCCTCTATGTATGTGATGGCGGTTGCTCTTCTGATCGACTTTGCAGTACAGCTTTGCGCACGTGTGCTGACCGTTGTGAATAATGATGCTTCAAAAGAACTCGCGTCGAAGATCACGGGGTGGACCATAGAAATACTTGCAGGGGCGGTGATTGCTTTTGCCGCGGTCGCGATAGCGGTGCTTTTGGCGAATGAGCCGAAGGAGCTGGAGAGTTATCTTCATGACCCCAAAGGCAAGGCTCTTCGTACTTCCGATATATTTGCCATCGCGCTCGGCGGCGTGATCGGGATCATCCCGGCGGCGGCAGCTTCGGTCGCATATCTCATCGCCAGGATCGCGATCGGTAACGGGAAGAAAGTAAAATACCTCGGGAATATCCTGGCAGCCGGAGCGGCGGCCGGTTATTTCGGATATGCCGCATTTTTGCTGATCAAATAATAAGTTGGATTATATATAAGCAAGTGCTATAATACTGTGTACATTTTTATAAGGTGGAGGTTTTTCTATGTCCGGACATTCCAAGTGGAATAACATTAAGAGAAAGAAAGAAGCATCCGATGCAGCAAAAGGCGCGGTGTTTACCAAGGTCGCAAAAGAGATCATGGTAGCCGTTAAAGCAGGCGGCCCGGATCCGGAGAATAACTCGAAACTCAAAGACGTTATTGCGAAGGCAAAAGCGGCGAACATGCCGAATGATAATATCAACCGCGCCATCAAGAAGGCAGCGGGCGCCGGCGAAGGCGATGAATACGAAGAAATCGTATATGAAGGTTATGGTCCGGGCGGAATCGCCATCATGGTCAGAACTCTGACGAATAACCGTAACCGTACGGCTGCGGATATCCGTCACATCTTTGATAAATACGACGGCAACATGGGCGTTTCCGGCTCCGTGTCTTTTATGTTCCAGGACAAAGGAACGATCCTTATCGACTCGGAAGAGTTTGATGATGAAGAGACGGTCATGATGGATGCTCTCGATTGCGGTGCCGAAGATTTCAGCGCCGAGGACGGCTACTACGAGATCCTGACGGATCCTGCCGCTTATTACGAAGTAAAAGACGCACTCGAAGCCAAGGGATATACATTTGTAGATTCTACTCTTGGCCCGGTCCCGCTCAATTGGTCCAAGGTCGAAGACGAAGAGATTGCCGGCAAGCTCGAGACCATGCTGGAGAAGTTTGACGAGAACGACGACGTTCAGGAAGTTTTCAACAACTGGGATAACTGATTTATAAAGAGGTAAAACAGGAATGGATCTGCCGAAGCAAAAAGGCAAGGAACAGACTGAACCCCCGGAAGAGAGGCAGGGGGCTTCCCGCCGGGGCGTGTTCATCCCTGAGCTTCGTGCCACTCTCAGGCGTCTCGAAAAGAACGTGGATACACGTGCACACGCAAGGACCGAGCGTCAGATCGAAATTGCGGCGAACGACGAAAAAGAGATGAGAGAGCTTCTTTCCTCGATCGCGGTTGTGGCCTTCGTAGGTCCTTCCGGCACCGGCAAAAGCACCCGTGCCATCCGCGTCGCCAAGCAGAATTCCATCCGTTTCATTATCGACGACGGTCTCCTCATTAACGGAAGCCGTATCGTTGCAGGTAACTCCGCGAAGAAAGCACCGACAAAACTTGAGTCGGTAAGACAGGCGCTTTTCGAGGATCCGAGCCGGTCTTCGATTATGCGTCGGGCACTGGCGGAGAATCTTCCGTCGGCACTCATGATCCTCGGAACCTCCGACGCCATGCTCGAAAAGATCTGCACGAACCTCTGGCTCAACCAGCCGGCGATGCTGATCAGGATCGAGGACGTCAGTACGGAAGAAGAGATCGCGCAGGCGAAAAATACACGTATCCGCGAAGGCATGCACACGATTCCGGTCCCGAGCATGGAGATCAAGCATGAATTCTCCGGTTATTTTTCCGACCCGCTGAACCGTCTTCGCAGAAGATGGGATAAGGAAAGAGGTGTGCAACCGGTGGCTCCCGATACCGAAAGAACGGTCGTAAGGCCGACGTTTTCGAGTTTGGGAAGCTATTCGATCTCGGATGACGCTCTTCTTGACCTCGTGAAGATCATCTTAAGGAAAGTCCCGGGCGTGCACGATGTCGTCGGTTTTTCTTCGGAAAAGCGCGTTTACGGTGTCGTTTTGAGCATCGACCTCGAACTTTATTATGGTTTTAATGCCCAGGAAGTGCTTTTCAATGCGCAACAGCGTCTGGGCAGATATATCGAGGAATATTCCTCGATCAACATGGTGGCGGTAGATGTGCGGGCCAAGCGCCTGATCCATGAAGATCCGGCATGATGCCGCCGGAAAGGACAATACGATGAAAGCAGAAAAGATCTATACCATTCCGGTCAACGATGCATATTCCTCGTCCTGTGCCTGTCCGCTCTGTGCGCTGAAGGCAAAAGTGGAGGCGGATTCCCTCGATTACTATCTCGGGCCTTCCCTGATGGAGCCGGATAACCGTGTTTTGACGAATAAGTCCGGATTCTGCGGCGATCATCTAAATAAGATGTTCGGAAGGGAGATCAACCGTCTCGGCATGGGGCTGATGCTCCACACGCATATCCAGGATGTCAAAACGGATACGGATCCGCTCTGGGAAAAAGCGGCTCCGGCGAAGAGATCGCTTCTTTCCGGTAAGGACGCCGAGTACAAAAAGCGTCTTCAGACGCTTGCTGATAAGATCGATGCCCGGCTCGGATCGTGCATCATCTGTGACAAAATCAACACGACCATGAAGCGATATATGGAAGTTATTATGTGGCTTTATTTCGAAGATGCTTCTTTCCGAGAGACCTTCGCGAATAAGACCTATCACTGCCTGCCGCATGTGGCGATGCTCCTTCGCGCGGCTGCGGAAGAACTGAACCAGAACCAGGCAGCCGAGTTTGTGGCTGCTCTTGCCAAGATGCATAACGAGGGGCTGGAGGAGCTTATTAAGGATGTGGAATGGTTCACGCTGAAATTCGACTATAGAAATAAGGATAAGCCCTGGGGCAACAGCAAAGATGCCGTCCCGAGAGCCATCGCCATGCTGGGCGGACAGTCCGCTGACGCACCTGCCAAGGAAAAGGAGAGCGGTAAATAATGGAAATGGGAAAGATCTTTACCGAGAATACGACGGAAACGCTTCCGCAGATCGCGTTTGCTTCACGTGAGGGGAGTCCGAAGCGTGTGGTCCTGGTATTCGAAAGCGAGATCATCGGAGACAATATAGGGGACGGGGCTTCCGAAGAACATGGAAAAGAACTGATGCTGCACACGCTTCAGAGTTTAAAGGACGCAAAGACCGTTCCGGATGAGATCATCCTGCTTCACGACGCGGTCAAACTGATACTTCCGGAAAGCGAAGTGTATTCCTGCTGGAAAGATATCCTGGAACGGGAGATCATGGTCAAAGCCTGTAATGAGTCGCTTTTCTATTTGGGGAAGATCCCGGAGGATCCGAGGATCATCTGTGAGGATATGTCGGACCTGCTGCAGAGTATGCTGACGGCGGACCGCGTGATCCGGCTTTAAACCTGAGGTCGAAAGTAATGGTAAGTATTAAAAGGTATAAGAAAGAAGATATGGTGACATACTGTCTCGGCGCGACCGTCAGTATGGAATATCTCAACATCCGTCCGAAGGATGTAGAACAGGTATTTATCCACAGTGCTTTTTACGAATCTGAAACAAAAGAGAAGATAAAGAAGATCTGCGCCAAAAACTCGATCCCCGTCGAAGTCAATGACAAGGTGTTCTCCATCCTTTCCCAGAAAGAGAACTGCTTTGTGATCGCCATGATCCGCAAGTATACCTGTCAGCTCGAAAAGAGCGCTTCGCATGTCGTTTTGGTAAATCCGGGCAATTCGGGAAACGCCGGCACGATCATCCGGTCGGCCGCGGGATTCGGCGTAAAGGATATCGCGATCATCCGCCCGGGAGTCGACTTTTTCGATCCGAAGGTGATCCGCGCCTCGATGGGCGCGCTGAGCCGGATCCGCTTTGCATATTTCGACAGCTGGGAAGACTATGCAAAAACGGATGGAGCAGGGGACAGGCATTTTTATCCGTTTATGCTTGACGGAAGTACACTTCTTCACGAAACAAAGATCGAAAGTCCGTTTTCCCTGATCATGGGGAACGAAGCCACCGGTCTTCCGGCATCGTTTTCGAAGATCGGCTGTCCGATCCGTATCGAACACACCGGGAATATCGACAGTCTGAATCTGCCGATCGCCACGAGTATCGGGCTTTACGAGGCGACAAAAGGGGATTTTTGAAAGAAAACGAAAAAAACTCTTGCACCGCATAAATAAGCATGGTAAAATATCTCGGTGTCTGATGAAAGATTAATACTGATGGAGGTGAAGGAAATGCCGAATATCAAGTCTGCATGTAAGCGCGTTAAAGTAACTGAAAAGAAGACTTTGGCCAACAAGATGAAGAAGAGCGAGATGCGCACCATTGTCAAGAAGGCAACGGCTTCTATCGCCGCATCTGATGATAATTCCGCAGCACTCGTTAAGGATGCTCAGTCTGCACTGGACAAGGCAGCTGCAAAGGGATATATCCATAAGAATGCTGCAGCAAGAAAGAATTCCCGTCTGGCTAAGGCTGCTAATGCCGCTAAGTAATTGGAATTGTTAAATACGAAAATGAGGTCCGGTTTTAATTAAACCGGATCTTTTTTTATGGACCTTTCAAAAGAGCTTTTGGCTTTTCGCCCTCCGTTTTTCTGAGGTTTACCGGTTTATTTGTTAACTTAATGTTTCAGACAGATAAAATTATAATGAATTCGCGTGTTTTCAAGCTTTTTCGTGTTGCTTAATTATTTTTAGTCCCCTATACTGTACAAAAGGATTAATGTATGCCGCGTTATATCGGTATATGACATTTGAGTTTTGACAGAAGAAAATCGAGATGCGACAAGGGGATAAGAAAATGAAACATATCTTCAGAAGTAAAAAATCAGTCGGAATTACCAGTTTGGTGCTGGCGACATCCGTGGTACTCGGAACGATCGCCGTCAACAAAACGAATAAGGACGGAGTCTCCATCGGGGTTCCGAAAGTAAACGCAGATGGCGCTTATCTCACGTATGATTCTTCAAGCCTGGTGAATTACACCTCCGTGCTTGGCCGTGCCATTGATTTCGGCATTGTCACCAACAGACTGGAACAGCGTAATCACATGGAAACGACTTACGCGACCAATGACTTTTATAACCAGAAAAATGATAACTGTGACGTTGACCTCGCAGGAGATGAACCTGCTCAGTTCATCATCGCATCCATTTCCGGAGGTAAAGCCAGATTCGGTTATACCTACGGTGTAAAACAGGGCTATCAGGATGCCCCGTCTATGCAGTTCGTTATCGATACTACCTCTGACCTTGCATCTTCTAATCTTTTTACATATGACTCAACTTTTAAAGGAGAAGCTTTATATAGAACCTTCTCCGAAACCGAACTGAATTCGAATGTAAACAGCATGATCCAGCACTTCAAGGACGAGTCCGATCAGATGTTGCAGCATGCTGCATTTAACGGCGATGATATCGCTGATTTTTCCACGGGAAATGCCGTACTCGATTTTACCGATGAGTGCTACAAAGATTGCACGATCTATATCAATGTCACTCCGGGAAGCCGTCTCGAACAGGCAATCGAGGCGACAGAGAACCTTCGGATCGTCAAGGATTCCAGTACGGTCATCGTTTTCAATATCCTGAACACGGAATATATCAACCTGAACAAGTATCGTGTTACTTCGGATGGCATCGAAATGGATACATATACCGACCATTCCGGTGATGATTCGGAGAAAAACCAAAATATCGACAAATACATCGCCAGAAAGATCATCTGGAACGTTCCTTATGCGAAGACGGTCGACTACAATACGACGGCCGGCCTTTTCCTCGTACCGAATCCGGAAACCGTGGGTACGGTAGTAACTTCGAGTGCCGGCTGGATTGCTGCCGCAGGAACGACTGTGGTCAAAGGCGGTGAGTTCCACTACATCTTCCATGACAGAACCGAAGATGCCAATACTCCGGATACGAGTTTTATGCATTTTGCGATCCGTAAGGCTTTTGTCGAAAACGGAACGCCGGCTTCGCTGATCAGAGACAACGAGATGAAGAATATCCATGTCGGAGATGGTGAATATACCTTTACCATCAAAGAGACGGATTCCGATTACAATCCGATTGACGGTGCTTTTTCCGATGAAAAATCCACCGATGCTTACGGAAAAGTCGAGTTTGATTCGATCAGTGAAACCGTAAGAGATGTCGATCCTTATAACGGCAAACACCGCTATTTCGTCATTACGGAAACCATCATGGATCCCGGAGTGGACAGCCATATCACCAAATCTTCGGGCGAGATCCGTATCGATGTACTTGTGACAAATGTAAACGGTATTATTCACTATCAGGTCAGCTCCTGGAAATATGCAGATGCAGCAGATCTTTCGGAGAACGGCATCATTGCCCAGAATGACAAGGTTGATATGTCCGGTACAGAGTTCTCCCTTGGCGGTTTTTATAACTACTACAACATAAATTATGCCAATATGTCCGTAACGAAGAACGTGAATGTTACGGGTACCGACGATTTTCCGGCAGATCAGAAGTTTAACTTTGCACTGAAGATCGATGACAAGTATGTCCAGAATGAGCAGGGTGAACTGGGTCTTACACCCCATTATTTCGAAATTAGCAGAGATCAGAAGATCGACTTTACCCATCTGATCCCGGGCACATATACGATCGAAGAAAATCCGGATGATATCCGCGGATTTACTTTCCTTTCTAAGGAAGTCCAAGTGGGATCTTCCACAATGGCAAACGATCAAGTCGTTCTCGGCGATGATGACAATGTTGATGCGACACTGATCAACAACTATACAAAAGTAGATGTAGACGGGAAACTCTCGTTGAACATCAAAAAGAACGTTGATGTCAGTTTCCCTGCCGGAATGCAGAGCGAGATGCGTGATTTTGAAGGAAAAGAATTCAGATTCACGGTAAAAGTCGGCGACCAGTATATTCAGGATAAGAACGGTACCCTCGGAACAGATGCACATGAATTTGTCATTAATTATGATACGTCTGCCCAAGATCCGGATGCGACTGAAAACACAATTACGATTTATGGACTTGATCAAAACGCAACATATACGGTGACTGAGGTTCGCGATAAGAACTATACGGGAGACAATGCTTATGTTGCGATGCCCGGTTATACCTATACTTCGCAGGCAAATGACACCACAAAGACCCTCCAGTTGGATAGTGACGGTCAGATGGTGGAAATCGCCAACAAGTATGAGGTGCAGACGGGAAAGCTTACGGTAAATAAGTCGTTCACACTTGTTGATGACAATAATGCGAACGGTTCAGGATCGGTGGATACTGCTTCTCTTGCGAATCTTAGCAATCTTCAGTTTACGATCACAGGTCCTTTGGGATACAGTAAGACACTTACCTATGAGGATATCATGGAAGGCAGAAATGTCCTCGACGATGTCCCTGCAGGAAATTATACGATCATCGAGGAGAACGCGAGCGAGACTTCCGGGGGGAACTATGGTTTCGTAAAATATACCTATGTCGGATCCAACGGTTCGACAGCGGTCGCCGATAATGAAAATAAGACGATCACGGTCTATAACCAGTACCGAGAGTATTATTCGTCAACGGAAAAAGGCACTGTCACGATCGAAAAGCAGATGGACGGTGCGCCGGCTCCCGAAGGTTCTGTTTTTAACTTTACGATTAAGAACAGCCTTGGTGAGTATTGTGAATTTGATGAGACAGGTAACTTTGTGGGCTTCACCACGACCAAGACGTATGCGTCGTTGACATTCAGCGGGTATTATTCTCAAAGGCAATTTAGGAATATACCGGCAGGCTCTTACACGGTGGAAGAAGAGCCGACGGATGAACAGAAGACACTCCAAGGCAAAAATCTGATGGTCGAGTACTTGGTTGACGGTGTCAGCACACAGGTCTTCAAACTTGAAAATTACGCCTATAAGTCGGTGCAGATCAAAAACCACTATCGTGAGTATATGCTCGAGGTGGAAAAACTCGTATCCGGCGATATTCCGTACGACTACAGTCAGTATGACATGGAGTACTCGTTTGTCGTTATGAAGGGAAATCAGTACGTGCAGGCCAACGGAGATATGGCCGGAAATCCGTACTACTTCAAGATCAAACCGAATGAGTCCATGCAGATTCCGCTCTCCGCCCCGGGCGATTACCAGGTCATAGAGACAACGACGGAATCGGAGAACTCACTGTTTACTCTGAATACGACATACAGTACCGTCAACGGTGAGGTTACCTTAAGCCAGGCGAACAAGAATGGAACGGTTATTATTCAGAATAAGTATACTTATAAAAACAAGGGTTCCCTTGAAGTGAAGAAAGAAGTCGCCGATCCGACGAATCAAGCTCCTTCCGGAACCGAGTTTACCGTAGGCGTTAAGATCAACCGTACGGCTTCCTTTGATGTGGAGTTCCCGGATGGAACGACACAGAGCGTTGCTTTTGAAAAGGATGTCGTAAAAGAATTCACCCTTAAGGACGGCGAAAGCATCAAGATCAACGGTCTTTATGCAGAAACCGAATATGAAGTCACCGAGAGCAATATTCCTTCCGGATATTCTCTGGCGACAAACGGTATCGTATACGGAAACACAGAAAAGAAGATCACAACAGACACGGAAGATCTGGTAACGGTAAACAATACTTACGGAAACCAGGAGTATTTCTCGCTGTCTGTCGAAAAGAACTGGGCCGACAATAATAATCAGGACGGGAAACGTCCGACTGAAGTTGTGGTGATTCTTAAGCAGGATGGAACCGAGATCGACAGAGCCACTCTCGATGCTTCCAATAACTGGACACACACGGTAACCAATCTTCCGAAGTACAACGGATCTGCAGAATACGTCTATGCTTGGGAAGAAGAGCCTGTAGCAGATTACACGACGACTTACAGCCCGACGGCTCCGGTGCCGGATGGAACAACAACGATCACCAACTCCTACACAACGGAGACCACATCGGCAACGGTCAAGAAAGATTGGAACGACTTTGGAAATGCTGCAGGCAAGCGTCCGTCGGAGATCGTTATGACGCTGAGTAACGGGGAAACGGTTAATCTGAATGAAAGTAATAACTGGGAAGCAACGATCACCGGCCTTCCGAAATATGCAAACGGTACTGTGATCGACTATACCTGGACGGAAGAAACAATGCCGGCGGGCTACACGCAGACCGGAAATCAAACGACCACTTCCGCAACAGGTTCTTACACAACCATTACGAATACTTACGACATTACAAGTGAAACGACCACGATGAAGGTCACCAAGATCTGGGACGACGCAAATGACCAAGATGGTCTGCGTCCGCAGAACCTGACAGTTACGCTTCGAAAGAATAATGCCGACTTCATGGACGTTGTTCTGAATGACAGTAATAACTGGACAATTGAATTGAATACTCTTGCGAAGTTCGATGACCAGGGTGCTTTGATCACTTATGAGTGGGTCGAGCCGGCAGTTGCAGGATACACATCCGTATCTTCCGGAACAGTGGCTGACAGAGTATTTACGAATGCACATGCGCCTGAAAAGATCGACCTTTCCGTTGAAAAAGTATGGGATGACAATAATAATCAGGATGGCAAGCGCCCGTCTGATATCACTGTTATTTTGAAGAAGGATTCTTCCGACTTCTTGACGTTAACACTTAATGACGGAAACGGTTGGAAGGGCACAGCCTCCGATCTGAACAAGTATGAAAACGGCAGAGAGATCGTTTACGAGTGGACCGAAGTATCTGTCCCTGAGTATACGACAATAACTTCCGAATTAAACGGCTTAACGACGATCACGAATAAGCATGTTACGGAAACAGTATCCGTAGCCGTTGCAAAGAACTGGGATGATGATAATGACCGGGACGGTAAGCGTCCGACATCACTGAATGTAATCCTTAAGAAGGATGGCGCGAACTTTGATGTGATCGAACTGAATGACAGTAATTCCTGGTCCTATAGCAGAAATGACCTTCCGAAATACGAGAACGGCGTTCTGATCGATTACTCCTGGGAAGAAGTAAGTGTAGCGGAATACACTTCGGCAAAAACAGGTGATGTTGCCTCGACGACATTTACCAATACATATGAGACGGAAAAAGTCTCTCTGACTGTTACGAAGACTTGGGTCAATACAGGTAACAGTTCGGCACAGCCGAGTTCGGTTGTAGTTGACCTCTATGCAGGAACAACGAAGGTCGGATCTGTCACACTGGATGATTCGAACAACTGGACAGATTCCATCTCTGATCTGCCGGTATATGAGAACGGAGTAAAGATCAATTACGAGTGGAAGGAGCAGGTTCCGGCGAATTATCAGGATACATATACAGGAAACGGAACAGCTTCTACTACGATCAAGAATACCTATGACTTCTCTTCTGAGACGACCACGGCTAAGGTCACAAAGATCTGGGATGACTCTAATAACCAGGACGGCAAGCGCCCGGCAACTGTGGAAGTACAGCTCCTGCAGAACGGTACAGCGTACGGCTCTTCT
>CAJOLL010000049.1 GCA_905235455.1 uncultured Clostridia bacterium | reverse complement strand
GCAGAACGATGTACCGATCAAACTGCCAAGAAGGTATCCCACAACAGGAAGTTCAAAGCCAAGCGCCTGACCGATAATGCCACCGATATGTGCACCAAGCAGATAGCCGCCTGAAATGACAACAGTATCCACAAAGGCCGCTCCCATCTGCTGCGTACTCATCTTTCCGGCAGCAACGAGAATACTATTCTTTACCGTCTGCATGACAAGTGCAACGACCGTACCGAGAACGGTAGGATTGATACCTTTGAATGCCTCGCCAAGAACACCTTTTTCGCACATTATCAGCAGAGAAGAAGATATAGAGCCGCGGAGGAAGCCTTCTGCTCCTGCGGAGATTCCCTTGGTTCCCATCCTTTTAATCTGCTGAATATCGATCTCTCCATGCTTGATGAGGAAATCTATCGCTTTGTATATTTCGGGCGCAAGTTGGAATGCAACGGTAATCACTGCAGTAGTATATCCAGCCTTCAACGCCTGTTTCAGCATATATTCTGTATTGATTGCGCTGTCAGTAGTTACGCCGTGGTCCTCCGCCTTAAACTTCTGCTCCTTGCTTTCGCGGGCGATATCCTCCAGTTCCTTTCTTGACGCGCTTTTGGAACTGACGCCTTCTTCATTTTTTATAGTGTCCGTCAGCCTGGATTCGGTTTCGGCATAGGCATCGGAAACATCGGAACGAATCGGCTGATTCCTCAACGCCTCACGATGAGCAGTCGCCTTTGCGTCCGAAAGCTGGTCGGAAGGAACAAGTCTGCCCTGGTCGTGATAACTTGCATGACCAGATTCCGGACTAAACCTTGCCTGGGCCTTTGCGGTTTTTTCTGCTGTCACATAGGACTTCGCACTATAAGCCTCACCAGAGTCCAATTGGATATCAACAGAGTCTTTCAAAGTACTGTGCAAGACAGAAGCACGGTCTGCTGAATCGGCGGCAACCGCATCCACATTGAATGTTCCGGCTCCCCATTCCTCAAGCATATACCCCTGGAGCTGTCCAATTCCAAGATTCCTGTACTGGTGATTATTTATGTTTTCTTCAAGCTGGTTGATTGCCGCCTCGACTGCGCTTACATATTCCTGTCCCATGTGGGCAGCAATATCAGCGCCCATTATCCCGGTAGCAAATTCCCAGCCTTGCTGCATCTCGGTTTTTGACTGCATAGGCTGTTACCTCACATATTCATAAACTTTTCAAGCCCCTCATTGTAGAGGCTGACAACTCCATAGAAGAGCATCTGCCGTTTCATCAACGACTTGTTTCTGAAAACCTCCTCAGACTTTGAAGCGACCTGTGTGCCAACTTTTCCGATGGCATCTGCACCAGTTGAGAATGCTTTCTTGACACCTTTAAATATGTCGACCTTTTTGTGCGTTTTCTCATCATCTATAACAGTTTCAGCATCCGTGTTTTCAGGATCATCGTCTGTGGCTAACTCGACTGTTGCCTCTGCTTCATGGTCTGTACCCGTGGCGGCTATGCTTTCCCTTGTAGCCTTGAGGAAACTCGGGACAGGCAGAGCAGAGAGTTTCTCTAAGAACGCATCATAGTCCTCGCGGGTAGTCAGCACTT
The DNA here is from genome assembly GCA_905235455.1 of uncultured Clostridia bacterium. Taxonomy (GTDB): domain Bacteria; phylum Bacillota; class Clostridia; order Saccharofermentanales; family Saccharofermentanaceae; genus Scatonaster. The sequence goes on along the minus strand of CAJOLL010000049.1, from coordinate 12,092 downwards.
TCGGATCAGCATATACGACCGCCTGATTACCTGCCCAGCCGAACTTGACTCCGCATTCATCAAACTTCACATCAATAACGGGGATCAGTTTATCTGTGCCTTTTATTTCTCCGAGAAAGAGAATTTTTCCCTGGATATTTCCGGCTTTCTTGTTTCCCAGCCAGACCTTCTCCGTCCATGAGACGATGTTGATGGAATCATCCCTTGTGCCGATGACACCCTGCTCGTTATCATCGTGTGTTTCCACCATCTTCTTTAGCTGGTTCATCAGCAACTCATCTTTATAAACAACGATGAGAGTTTTCTTGGTTTCAAACATAAGCATTCTCCTTGGTTTTATGGTTTGCTGTCATAACAGTAAATGTCTTTAATTTAGTCTCTTGAAATAAATTTCTTCCACCGTCTAAGAACATCCTTCAGAGGTTCATCCAGATAGGAATATGCCTTGTCCTTAATCCAGTCGGGAATGCCGTATGCTGCCTCTGCGATGCTGCCCGTAATTGCCGCGAGGGTGTCGCTGTCGCCGCCAAGGGAGATGGCGTTTCGGATGGCGTCCTCAAAGTCCGTGCTTTCCAAGAAAGCGATAATGGCCTGCGGTACAGTATCCTGGCAGGTCTCGTTAAAGCGGTATGTAGGACGAATTTCATCCAGCGCCTTGGAAAGGTCGTAGCCGTACTCGTTTTCGATGTATTCCTTGATGCGCCGCTTGCACTCAGCCGGATCATCATTGATGGGCTGTCCATAATCGCCGTAATAACCGCCGAAGTAGTAACGGCACATGAAGATTGCATCTGCTGTTGCCATTGCTCCTTTGATGCCTTCTGGGTGGTTATGCGTGACTTCAGCGGATGTTTTTGCCCGCTCTCTGCCATTGGACGGCCACATTCCCGTTCTCGCACAGAAGCCGCAATCCATCACCCAAGCGCAAGGCGAAACGCGCATAGCTGAACCATTACCGTAGCTGTTGTACGGCTCACGGTCATCGGAAAACACCCATGTGCCGAATCGACCGCCGTATCCAGCATCCGGGTACATCCGACCGTACTTTTTCATCGCATCAATGAAGTCATCTCTTTCTCCGCCATTCATAACCGCCTCCGCAACAGCGCAGGTCATGACGGTATCATCCGTGAAAAAGCAGTCATCCCGGAACAAGGGAAACTCCTTCGTTTTAATATTGTGCCATTCGTAGACCGAGCCAACGATGTCACCTACTATTGCTCCGAGCATTTATAATCTCTCCTTCCTCATTCAGGCAAAAAACTCATTTACAAATTCTTGTTCATGGGTCTTCATTTTTGCTACAAATCCCGCATAGTCAGCTTCTTTTACAGGAATTTTCAAAGACAATTCCCAGTTGTTGAGCTTTCTTCCCAGTTTCTCAGATTGTTGTTTGATAAGATCTGCAAGGCCACATTCATAAGATGCAATTAGCGTTAATACTTCCGAATAAAAAGTATCTCTCACTCTATCTTTTGATGAGAGCTTAAGTATTTGCTTGTACTCTCTCGCTTTCTCACGGAATATACTTTGATATATTTTATCTGTATATATTCCGTATTTTGCATTGCCCATATCAACATAGTCCCGGAGTGCATCTGTGAATTCTTTTCTATAATTCTCCTCCTGCAGGAATGAGCCTATAAAATCACTGTCTCTTTGATTGATATATTTAGTGGAACCACCAGCTTTTTGATTTATAAAATCAATAACAATATCCAGTATTACCTGCCTTAAACTCTTGGCTGTGGAGCTTTCAACCAGTAGCATTGCAAGATTGAGAAATGATCTGAAATCAAAAATTGCTAACTGTGGTGTCCGATTACTGATGTTCCCGACATTTATGTCGGGAACATCCTGTTCACCTACACAAGCAAGAAAGTCTTTTAATCTATTACCTTTCAAAACCTCATATCCGTTTTCAGAGATTTCTTTTACATTTTCACTTACATATCTTTCTACTGTTCTAAGATCCACTTCAAAGTATGTTGCAACCATGCTTTTCGTAAAACATAACTTCTCCTCAAAATAAATCCCCTGTATGCGCGTTTGCTTTTGAATCTCTTTTATAGCAAGATCGTTGTTTAAAATGTTCTGTCGATCAAGCATGGATACCGTCAAATCTTTATCCATTTTATCTCACCTCGTGTTCTCGAATTATCGAATATCAGAAAGTATATATAATTCAACATTTAACTATTGCTCAACTTTAGCATCCTTGAACTTATAGTAATCTTCCATCTTCACGTTTAGTTTCACATACGAATCTGCTTTTCGGTTGCTCACACGCGTAAGGAGTACACAGCTTTCTACATGTTCCGTAAGCGGGAACATGTCGACAGGGACCGCGTATTCCGGTTTATATCCGCACTTTTTAAATTCTTTCAGATCGCGCGCAAGAGTCGTCGGATCGCAGGACACATAGACGATCCGGGACGGTGAAAGGCTTTGGCACGCAGCGATAAACTCCGGGGTTGTTCCCGCTCTCGGAGGATCCAGAAATACCACGTCATACTTCTCGTTTTTCGCGGAAGCATCGAGCATAAACTTCGTGCAATCCGCGGCAATAAATCTTGCCTTTTCAAAAGCACTGTTCTTTTCCGCATTGGCTTTCGCATTTTCACGCGCGTCGGAGACGGCGGATCGGTTTAATTCCACGCCGGTCAGTCTGATCCCTTCGGTTTTAGAAACCGCGCAAAGGCCGATCGTTCCGATGCCGCAATATGCATCTAGGATCTTCTCTCCCGGCTTTAAGTCTGCGGCCTTTATCGCCAGCGAATAGAGTTTTTCGGTCTGGTCGTGATTGATCTGATAAAACGATTCCGGCGAGATCTTAAAACGCACACCCAGAAGTTCATCCCAGATAAATCCTCTTCCGAATTCACAGATCGTTTTTTCACCGAGGATCATGGAGTCGGACCGCGTATTGATGTTGACCAGCACGGTCTTGACCGACGGGTGCTTTTCGAGCAGTTTCTTGATGAACCCCTTTTTTCCCGGAAGTACGGGGGAACTCAAAACGAGGATCACCATGACCTCGCCAGTGGCCATTCCTTTTCGCAGAAGTACACGGCGCAAAAGTCCCTGCTTCGTACGTTCGTCGTAGACGCGGATCTTAAACTGCACGGCAAGATCACGGATATCTGAAAGGATCGCCGTGCATTCTTGATCTTCCAGCAGGCAATGGTCGCTTTCGATGATCTTGTGGGAGCCTTCCGCGTAGCGTCCGGCGATCAGGTGCGTGCCCATGTGCCCGAATGCCCAATGGACTTTATTCCGGTAGAAAAGCGGCTCCTTGGCGCCGACGATCGGACGGACTTCGCATAACGAGGAAAGAAGATCTTTGACGGTCTTTTCTTTCTTTTTCAGCTGTTCGGGATAAGAGACGGACGAAAAGACGCATCCGCCGCAGTCCTTACTGACCGGGCAGTTTTTATCGGATCTGTTTTTCTTCTCCAAATGCGCCACCGTCGACACCTTTCTGTTATCTGTTATTCATCGATCCTTGTTGCAGAAGATCCGATATGTGTTACTTTTCCGCGTCCGGCCGTGATGTCGTTGACCAGTGCAAGAAGCTTTTCGTTATCCTCTTCGGGACAGTATACCGGCACGATCGGTGTTGCGTCGTAGATGATGTCTCCCAATGCAAAAGCACTTTTCTTGGCCGCGTACTGGAACTTCTCGGAAACCGAGTAATCCAGCTGCACGTGATAAAGTTCGAGAACCGCCATCTTGCACGGGCCCGCTTTTTCGACACCCATGGATGCAGCAGTGGAATAGGCGCGTGTGAGCCCGCCGGTACCAAGCAGTATCCCGCCGAAATATCTTGTTACGACGCAGATGACGTCGTCGAGTTCTTTGTGACGGAGAACATCCAGGACCGGCATGCCGGCGGTACCGCCCGGCTCGCCGTCGTCGCTGTAACGCTGCTCGAGTGTTTCGTCTCCGGCACGGTACGCATAAACGTGATGTCTGGCATCCGGAAATTCCTTCTTGATGCGACGCAAAAAATCCGTTGCTTCTTCACCGGTCGAAACAGGGGCGACATCGGCGATAAAGACGGATTTTTTCACTTCATATTCGATACGGGCGGAATTTTCGACCGTATTCCATATCTTGCGGCTCAATTCAAACGAGCTCCTTATATCTCTGGTAGGCCATCATCAGCAGTGATCTGTCTTGACTATAGGTGACCATCTCAAGTGCTTTTTCCACAGGATAGAACCCGCCGTCCGAAAAGTTTTGTTCTTCATTTGGTTTGACACTGTCCGTCTCGGCGCGCATCACGTACCACACGATCTTATTTCTTACCGGTCTCTGACGCGTGATCGAATAAAACTCATAGTTCGTGCGGCCTACAGGAAAGAGGATCTTCGCCTCCACTCCCGCCTCGACGGAAACTCTCGAAAGAGCAACTTCTTCGGGCTTTTCCACGGTGCGGATAACGCCCTTCGGAAAGCACCACTCGGCCTTCTCATTTTGAAGCAGCAAAACAGAATCGCCGTAAAAAACGATTCCACCTGCGCAATTGCGTTCCAGCATCGAACACTCCCCCCTTTTGTCTTTCAACTTTTTTCTATTCTAACATTTTGCTTATCTGATTGACAACGTATCGCCATCTCCTGTCCTTGTCATCGAGTTTATTTATTTATATAATTATGTGGGTCGTTACCGCCCCTTGAAACCATGGATGAAGAAGGACAACTTATGGGATATTCAATGTCACGTGAAAAGAAAAGAGCCCGCATCCAGCTTCTGCGAAATGCGGTCGCCGTGCTCTTTGTACTCTGCGCTATCTTATTGATCGCAGATATCATCTGCATGATCATCTTGATCTCCGGCAAAGGAAAATCAAAAGATCCCGCCACCGGCACAACAACCACATCTGTCACGATTCCTACGGACACAGCAGGCGTTTCCGATTCGGGAACAGAAGCCTCTTCCGATGTATCTGCCGATACCTCCGCGCAGTCCGGAGGAGTCGAAGTAAATGAACACCTCCCGCAGAACGATCTTGCGGAAGCTTACTGGGGACCGCTCCCTTCTGTTTCTGAAGTAAAACCTGTCCAGCATAACGAGATCCATGGTATCTATATCGCCTCCTGCATGCATTTTGAAGAGAACCTCGAGCTTGCAAAAAATACTGATATCAACGCATTCGTCATCGACCTCAAAGATGAAGGCGGCGGTGTTTATTTCAACACAGATAATGAACTTGCCAAGTCCATGCACCTTTGGGTGGAAGAAGGCGGCGAGTGGAAAGACAAGGGTGCCGGAAGCTATGTCACGGGCTCTTATAATCTCGAGAACGTCGTTCAGAAATGCCACGAAAACAACATCAAGGTCATCGGACGTATCGTCTGCTTCAATGACCCTTCCATGGCAAGAAACCATCCGGAAATGAGTATCCAGGATGAAGCCGGCAACTCCATGCACTTCAATCTCGAAGGCAAACACCAGTTCCTGAATCCTTACGATAAGAGAGTTTGGGACTTCCTTATCGACCTTGCTCTCGAAGCGATCGATAAAGGCGTAGACGAGATCCAGTTTGACTATGTTCGTTTCCCGACTATCAGTACAAAGAAGTATAACGAAAAACCGTACTTCGGACCGGAAGATTCGACACCTTCCCGTATCGATGCGATCAACCGCTTCCTGCAGACAGCCCGCCGCAGGATCCAGGATCCGACAGGTATCCCGGTAACGGCTGACGTATTCGGCATTATCTTAAGTTCCGAACTCGACGGAAAACTCATCGGTCAGGGATGGGATACGGTAGGTCTCACCGGTATCGATTCTCTGTGTCCGATGCTTTATCCTTCGCACTATGCGGATAACACGCAGTTGAACGGAAAAACTTTCGACTATCCGGACCTGTATCCGCATGACGTTATGTACAATGCGCTCCTTGCCGGAAAGTCAGCCGCGGATCAGGAAGGCTATGCGACCGTAAGGCCTTACGTACAGGCCTTTACGGCGACTTGGGTCACTCACCATTTAAACTATAAGGTGCCTGAGGTAAAAGCACAGATCCAGGCGATCTACGATGCCGGATATAACGAGTGGATCCTTTGGAATGCAGCCGCAAATTACACGAACAGATATGAGTGATCACTGCGATATTGTTGGTATGAAAAACGGGCGTCTTGAAATTCAAGTCGCCCGGTCTTCCTTTTGCGCTGTAAGATCGAGTAATCCTACTTCTTCGATCATTTTCTCGGAAACGAATCCCGCTGAACTGGTACTTAATTCTAAGACCATTCCCTGAACGCCTCCCAGACTGGACAGATACCATTTCTTTCCGTATTTTACGGCATCCATCGTTATGAGTATCTCATGACCGTTTACTTTAAACGAAACAGCAAGGCTCTTATATCCGTCTGCATTCCGGACTTTCGCAGTACAATAGGCGTTATTTAAGATAACGTCAGAATAAAAACCGTCTATAAGGGCTTCTGCTTTGTATACTTTACCGACTTTAATATCCAGATCACCGCCGCCTGTCATGGCATCCAAAAAGGCTCTCGGACTCCCCTTTGGATCGGAATCGATCAAAGAGATCGATTGCCCCATCATAATCATTTCGCATGTCTCCTGTACATCGCGATCGGCACTTGCGATCACATTCGTGTACAGAAACTCAATATTTCGTGAAAGGACCCCGGCCCGGGTATAGACATTTGCTTCGTGGAGATAAGCAGCATCCTCCGGAGCTATCGGTTCATTATAAATAAGATTGTTCAAAGACAGCAGACGGACCATGTTGAGATACGTATTATAGTTACTGCAGTACGTTTCAATGGCAAAAGTCGACAGCATCTTGTCAACATCCTGCTCTTTAAATGCCTCTGCAAAAGCAAGCGCAGCATCCTCCGGAGAACCGTATCCCTTTCCTTCGATCGTATTGCTCTTCTTCTTTGCTGCGCATCCGCATGATGCAAGAAAAACAAACGCCATTCCAATGGCAATAATTCTTCTTAATACCAGTTTCATTTTACACTCTCCAATCCTTTCCGCCAAAGCGGAACAACCCTTTTCCCGAATGTCTCGGTTATTCGTAGAATAACAGTACCCCCGCCGTTTTCGCAACTTCTTTATGATGCACTGATTTTGTTTGCGTGAAATGAAAATCATTTCATCATTTTCTTATATATGTGTTAAGATTTGTATATAAGATTAAGACTCGGAGAAAGCAGGTACTTCCACATGTCGCTAAGATCGCTTCATGCGTTTGCCGGTGGCGTACATCCTATCGGCAACAAGAACACCGACGTACTTCCTTCCATCCATCTGCACGAATTCCCCGAAGTGGAACTTCTGATGCAGCAGCATATCGGGCCTCCCTGCACTTGTGTGGTCAGACCCGGTGATCACGTGGACGTCGGAACCATGGTCGGACGTGCCGATAAACCTATGTCCGTCCCGATCCACTCCAGTATTTCCGGTACCGTTAAAGAAGTGCACTATGTCGTATCAGCGAACGGTACTCCTGTGGAAGCCGTACGTATCGAATCGGATTTTAAGCATTCCATCAACCCCTTCTGCCGTCCCCCGAAAGTGGAATCTTTTGAGGACTTCATTCAGATGATCCGTGACTCCGGTCTGGTCGGATTAGGCGGTGCGGCATTTCCTACCTACATCAAGCTCAATCCGCCGAAGAATAAAATGCCGGATACCCTGATCGTCAACGCGGCCGAGTGCGAACCTTATATCACGGCAGACTACCGTCAGATCTGCGAGCATCCGGATGACATTATCGACGGCATCCTCGAGGTCATGAAGTGGCTTGAGATCCCGAAGACGATCATCGGCGTCGAGGATAATAAGCCACTCGTTACGCGAATCTTCTCTCACGAGATCAAGAAGCGCGTGTATAAGACGGGCAAGCATCCGGACATCGAAGTAAAGACACTTAAGACCATCTATCCGCAGGGTGCGGAAAAGATGCTGATCTATACGCTCACCGGCCGTAAAGTTCCGCCGGGAAAACTACCGATCGACGTTCATACTCTTGTTATGAATGTCAGTACCTTGCGTTTCATCGGTCTTTACCTCAAACAAGGTATTCCGCTCACGAGAAAACGTATGACACTGGACGGATCCGCTCTCAATACGCCGGGTAACTTTATCGTACCGATCGGCGCACGTATCCAGGATATTATCGAGGCAGCCGGCGGCACCAGAGAAGAACCGAAGAAGATCATCATGGGCGGCGCGATGATGGGTGTCGCGCTCGACCGTATCGATCACGGTATCATCAAAGCCAATAACGCAATCCTCGTTTTCGGATCGGAAGAGACTACACTGCCTCCGGAATCCCCCTGTATCCGCTGTGCCCGCTGCGTGGCATCCTGCCCGATGGATCTGATCCCCTGCGGTATCGATAAGGCCACGCGTCTTCGCGATACGGAAATGCTCGAAAAATATCACGTTATGGACTGCATCGAGTGCGGCTGCTGCACCTATGCATGTCCTTCGAAACGCTTCCTTACCCAAAGCATTAAGAACGGGAAGGTCATGGTCCGTGCCGAGCGTGCACGTATCAAGAAGGAGCAGGAGCTCCTCGCCGCATCTGAACAAAAAGGAGGTAATGCTCCCTCATGAAACTGCAGGTCTCTCATTCCCCGCATGTCAGAGATAGAGCAACGACGCAATCGATCATGCTCGATGTGATTATCGCACTTATCCCCGCCACTTTGGCCGGCTGGTATTATTTCGGCATCCGTGCCGTGCTGATCACTTTGGTCTCTGTCGCTTCATGCATCATCTTCGAATATATCTCCCGTCGTGTCATGAAAAGGAATAACACGATCTCGGATCTTTCCGCAGTCGTCACCGGACTTCTTCTTGCGATGAATCTTCCGGTATCTCTTCCGCTTTACATGGTCGTCATCGGTGCATGCTTCGCGATCGTTGTCGTCAAGCAGATGTTTGGCGGTATCGGAAACAACTTCGTTAACCCCGCCATTGCGGCGCGTATCTTCCTGGTCATAGCTTTCCCGAAAGCCATGATCTCCTGGACGGTAAGGTCCGGTTCCTGGTTCAGTTTCGATTCGGCCGACGCTGTTTCTTCCGCAACTCCTTTGACGCGTATCCACACTTCAGAAGCCCCTTCCCTGTGGAAGCTCTTCATCGGAGATAAGGCCGGCTGTATCGGTGAGGTCTGCATCGTCGCACTTCTGATCGGCGCACTTTATCTGATCTTCCGTCACATCATCCGTCCGTGGATCCCTTTGGCATATATCGGAACATTTGCCCTTCTTACCTTCTTCTTTGGAAAGACAAATGTATTTAACTTTACAGGTGATCTGACAGTGCTTTCCGGATGGGGCGATCTGTTCCACGAGTGCTGTTACATGATCCTTTCCGGCGGATTGATCCTCGGTGCTTTCTTCATGGCGACCGACTATGTCACTTCGCCTCTTACGACCAAAGGCAAATTTATCTTCGGCATGGGCTGCGGAATCCTGACCTTCCTGATCCGTTACTACGGTAACATGGCCGAGGGTGTCTCTTTCTCCATCATTCTGATGAATATCCTGACCCCACACATCGATGAGTGGACGATGGGCAAACCGTTCGGGGAGGTGAAAGAGAATGCAAAAGTGTAAGTTCAAAGACCTCCTCCCCGCTCTCATTCTGGCCCTGATCTGCGGCACCTGTGTATTCCTTCTCGCGGGCACTTATTCCCTGACGAAGAACGAGATCGCCAAGCAGGAAGAGGAAGGTTCACTCGAAAGAAAGCGCACCATCTTCCCGGACGCCAGATCATTTGATTCGCTTCAGCTCTCCGATGAGATTAAATCTGATTTGGAAAGTAAGGGCATCCTTCCGGACGAGATCTTCTTTGCTCACGACGATCAGGGCAAGATTCTCGGCTATATCTTCGTGAATACGGGTTTCGGCTATGCCGGCAATATCATCACGACCACCGGTATCGATCCTGAAGGAAGAATCGTCATGGTCATCGCGACTGCCGCATCGGATACTCCGAAGCTCGGCAAAGAAGTCGAAGGCCGACCGTTCCTCGACGGATTTACGGGACTTTCCGCCGACAAAGAGATCGTCCTCAATAAAGATGTCTCCGCCGTTTCCGGCGCGACGATCTCTTCCCGCGCGGCTACGGGCTGCATCAACCGTGCCCGAGAAGCCTATCTCGAACTGAAAGAAAGGGGGCTGGTCTGATGAGTGAAAACAAGATGAAAGACGCTGCCTACCGTTCACCGGATGAACGTCTTGCCGAAACGAAAAACAAATATACACCGAAGTCGATCTTCTTAAACGGTGTGCTTTATGAGAACCCGGCGCTCCGACTGGTCCTCGGTACATGTCCGCTCCTGGCGGTAACGATCTCAGCGAAGTCCTCGCTCTACATGGGTCTGGCCGTGCTTTTCGTACTGACATCTTCGGAAGCGATCATCTCGCTTCTTCGCAACGTGATCCCGAATAAAGTCAGGATCCCTGCATTCATCACGATCATCGCGACCTTCGTTACGATCGTGCAGATGCTGATCTCTGCCTACTTCCCGGCGCTCAACGAGTCACTCGGCATCTATATCCCTTTGATCGTTGTTAACTGTATCCTTCTGGCGCGTGCCGAGACCTTCGCGAGCAAGCAGAAGGTCCTGCCTTCTATCCTCGACGGCCTTTCGATGGGGACTGGCTTTACACTCGCGCTGCTTCTCATGGGCTCGATCCGTGAGATTCTCGGATGCGGTACTTTCTTTGACATGAAGCTGCCGCTTTTCGGCGACGTCTTCGAGCCGATGATGTTCTTCATGCTGCCTCCGGGAGGTTTCTTCGTCTTCGGCATCTGCATCTGTCTTGTACAGATCATTATGAAGAAGCAGGAAAAGCATGCGTCTTCCAAGTCGTCCACACCCTGTGGTGTTGCCGGCGACAAGTCCGACTGCCTGTCCTGCGGCGGCTGCAGTCTTTGCAAAGGAAAGGAGGAGTAGGTTATGGCTAAGGAATTTATGATCATTATCTTCTCCGCGATCCTCGTTGATAACTTCGTTCTTTCGAAGTTCATGGGCATCTGCTCTTTCCTCGGTGTATCGAAAAACTTAAAGACAGCGATGGGTATGTCCGGTGCGGTCGTCTGTGTCATGCTCGTGGCTTCCGCGATCACCTGGCCGATCCAGCATCTCCTTCTCAATCCCCTTAAGCTCGGATATCTGCAGACGCTGGTATTTATCCTCGTCATCGCCGCCCTCGTCCAGATGATCGAAATGATCATGAAAAAGTCCATGCCTCCGCTTCACAAAGCACTGGGCATCTACCTTCCCCTGATCACCACCAACTGTGCGGTCCTGGGCGTTACGATCCTGAATATCAACTCGAACTACACTTTCGCAGAATCGATGGTCAACGCACTGGGTGCCGGTATCGGCTTCACGCTGTCCCTGTTCCTCTTCTCCGGAGTCCGTTCAAGGATCGACAAAGCGGATGTCCCGGAAGCCTTGAAAGGCCTTCCGATCACATTGATTTCCGCGTCTCTCGTCGCCGTATCCTTCCTGGGCTTTAAGGGCCTGGTCGAGAATCTGTTCGGAGGTTAATTGCTTATGCCTCAGACTTTGATCAACATACTCATACCGACAGGAATCATGCTGGGGATAGCTCTGATCCTCGGACTTCTCATCGTGCTCGTTTCGCGTGCTTTTGCCGTGGAAAAGAACGAGATCAAAGAAAAGATCATCGAAGCGCTTCCGGGTGCCAACTGCGGCGGCTGCGGCTTTGCCGGATGCGAAGGCTACGCGGATTATCTTTCCAAAGGCGGACCGAATACTGCGCTGTGTGCCGTCGGCGGCGCGGACTGTGCCCGTGAGATTGCATCGATCTTAGGCGTTGCGGCTGCGGTTCCGGAAAAGAAGGTCGCGGTCCTGCGCTGTCAGGGTACCTGCGAGCAGACCGGCAAGCGTTATGTTTATCTCGGCACCGATTCCTGCCACGCGGCTTCCGGTCTTCTCGGCGGACCGAACCAGTGCACCTTCGGATGCTTAGGCTTCGGCGACTGCATCGCGGTCTGTGCTTTTGGCGCATTGAAATTAAAAGACGGTATCGTCTCCGTTGACCGAGGCCAGTGCCACGGC
>CAJOLL010000048.1 GCA_905235455.1 uncultured Clostridia bacterium | reverse complement strand
GGAAGTCCTTGGGACTGATCCTTCAGAGAAGTTCTCACCGGCATCTCGCTATTCTCTTTCTTACTTTTTTTTGCCATTCTCTTCTATCCTTCAATCGTTTGTCTTCGTATTTGATCCTTCATAACATCAATCAACATCCAGCATCTCAAGATACAGATGCCCGTCACGTTCGATATGCTCTTTTCGGCCGGCCAGATTATCTCCGAGAAGGAGTTCAAATGTCTCCATCGTTGCCTGCTCATCTCCCGGAACGACTTTGATCAGTCTTCTGGTTACCGGATTCATGGTCGTTTCCCACATCATTTCCGGTTCATTCTCACCGAGACCCTTGGAGCGCTGGAGCGAACACTTCTCCGGCGGGTACTTCTGGAGGATCTCCGCTTTTTCTTTCTCGTTATACGCGAACAACGTCTTCTCTTCACCTTTGTTTCTGTAAGTGATCTCAAAGAGCGGAGATTCCGCGATAAACACCTTTCCTTCGCGAATCAGTGTAGGCATCAGACGGAAGATCATCGCCAGGATCAGAGTCCTGATATGGAATCCGTCGACGTCGGCATCGGTACAGATGATGACCTTGTTCCAGCGCAGCAGTGACAGATCAAACGACGAAAGATCCTTATTGTGCTTGGTCTGGATCTCGACACCGCAGCCCAGCACTTTTACCAGATCCGTAATGATCTCGCTTTTAAAGATCGTCGGGTAGTCGGCCTTCAGACAATTCAGGATCTTACCTCTTACCGGCATGATCGCCTGGAACTCAGCGTCACGGCCCATTTTACAGGAGCCGAGAGCAGAGTCTCCCTCTACGATGTAGAGCTCTCTTTGCTCGACATCTTTCGTTCTGCAGTCAACAAACTTCTTCACGCGGTTATTGATATCGATACTTCCCATGAGCTTCTTTTTGACGTTCAGACGTGTCTTCTCGGCATTCTCACGAGATCTTTTATTAATCAGGATCTGCTCGACGACCCTGTCACCCTCGGGCTTATTCTCGATGAACCAGACTTCCAGCTTCTGTCGGATCAGATCTGCCATGAAATCCTGGATAAACTTGTTCGTGATCGCCTTCTTGGTCTGGTTTTCGTAACTTGTCTGTGTAGAGAAAGAACTCGTGACGAGGATAAGGCTGTCTGCGATATCCTGGAACACGATCTTGCTCTCATTGGCCTTATACTTATCTCTGGCACGGATCTGTCTGTCGATCTCTGCGGTAAAAGCACTTCTTACGGCTTTATCAGGAGCTCCGCCATGCTCGAGGAAACTCGAGTTATGATAATACTCGAGGATATTCGTCTCATTATTAAAGCAAAAAGCCACCTGACACTTAACCTTATATTCCGGTTTATCTGCTCTGTCCTTACCTCTTCCCATGCCATCGAAAGAAGCCGGAGAAGAAAGGCCTTTTTCTCCGTTAAACTCAGCGACATATCCCTCGATGCCGGACGGATAGCAGAAAGTATACTCTTCTCCGCTCTCCTCATCCTTCAAAAGGAAGGTAACGCCGCTGTTAACAACAGCCTGCCGCTTGAGGATCTGAAGGAAAGCATCAAGAGGGATGTTGATATCTGTAAACACTTCTCGGTCAGGCTTCCACTTCTGGATCGTACCTGTTCGTTTAAAACGGGTCGGTTCTTTTAAAAGGCCGCCAATATTCTCGCCTTTTTCGAAATGCAGGCTATATTTGTATCCGTCACGGAAAACGGTGACATCAAAGTATTCGGAGGAATACTGAGTCGCACATGCACCGAGTCCGTTCAGACCCAGGCTGAATTCATAACTCTCACCGGTATCGTTATTGTATTTACCGCCGGCATAAAGCTCGCAATAAACGAGCTCCCAGTTAAAACGCTGTTCTTTTGTATTGTAGTCAAGCGGAATACCACGTCCGAAGTCCTCAACAGAAATCGAACCGTCTTTATAACGTACGACTTCGATCTTATTGCCGTATCCTTCTCTTGCCTCATCGATCGAGTTACTTAGGATCTCGAAAAATGAGTGCTCACAGCCCTCAAGGCCGTCAGATCCGAAGATGACTCCCGGGCGTTTACGTACACGGTCCGCACCCTTTAACGCGGTAATGGTTTCGTTTCCATACGAAGACTTGCTTGGCATATATATAACCTCACATACTTATAGTCCATAAAATTATACCACAACATACTGTGGTCAGAAGCGACAAAAGCTACAAAATTTAGTGAAGGTATGAAAAAAGGAGCTATCTATCGATTGCTCCTTGATCATACATGGTGAGCCCAGGGGGATTCGAACCTCCGGCCCACAGCTTAGAAGGCTGTTGCTCTATCCAGCTGAGCTATGGACCCACGTTGTAAGAATGACGATCACGAGGGATCGTCATTCATGGAGCGGGTGATGGGAATCGAACCCACGTGATCAGCTTGGAAGGCTGGAGTTCTACCATTGAACTACACCCGCAAGTAACATTCGCATAGTTATCTTGCAAACTTGCCTTGATATAATACTACACGAAAGTCGGCTTGTCTAGAAGAATTTTAAAAATGTCGTCTACCTGTTAAGAAGGTACGGTCTCAGAGAGATATTCGCCGGAAACATAGAAACCGTCTTCGGTCTTATACCAGCCGTTTTCGGTCTTTGCCACGACAACGATCTCCATTCCCTTGGAAAACTTTGCGACACTCGCATAATCAGGTCCCGGGCCTTTTCTGACATTCAGATAAGTATTTACGTTAGCATACATGACCTTCGCTTCAATGGCGTCTTCTTTCCATGTGACAGCCTGGTCATTATCCTGGATCGACATGCCAAATTCAAGCAACGTGGTCTCAACTGTTGTCGGAGCAACCGTGACTATCGGAGTCGTTTCAGAGGTTGATTCAGACGTAACGGATGAATCTTCAGCACCCTTTCCGCCGCAAGCGGCAACAGCAAGCGCCATGGAACATGCCATGGACAAACCCAGTGCTTTTGCAATTATATAAGATCGTTTCATAGGACACGCTCCTTCACGTTTTATTTTCACTCTAATTTAATAGTACACCATTCTTTGGAAATTATTGCAAATGAATTTTACAAAGAGATTACATTTTCAACTTCCGGGTTCAGCCGTACATACATCTCGTGGTCCTGATACTTCCCGTCGATCTCCATGAATCTGATGTTATAGCCCATCTTTTCAAACCCGCAGTTCTTCACGCAGTTTCTGGACTTTTCATTGGTCGGAATAATATCCGCTTCGATCCTGTGCAGTTTATAGTACTTGAACATAAATCCGCATCCCGCTTCCAGCGCTTCTCGCATATAGCCCTGTCCCTGGCAATTCTTATCTATGTGGTAGCCTACGTAACACGTGTTCATGCTTCCGCCGATAATACTGTAGAACGAGATCCTTCCGATGATCTTGTCGGGTTCTTCTCTGTTCGTGATCCAGAACGGAACCATCTCATTGCGTTTAAACATATGCATATCGGATTTCAGAAACGTCTTTTGTTCCGAGACAGTAAAATACTTGTCCTTGTGCTGCTGGGAATACTTCTTATGAAAAGCACGATTACGGACAAGATAGTCCGTAACCGCGCCACATAAAGACGGTTTATAAACTGAAAGGATCAGCCTTTCGGTTGCTACCGACAAGACAGCACCATTAACGGGAGTGATGATCTCAAACTTCGCCATTGCTATCCTCATCATTATTCTTTTCTTCATCGTCAGGCTTTTCTTCGTTATTCGAAGCATCATCGGAGGACGCATTATCCGTATCAACGACTGTAATCAGCGGAGAGGGGACAGATTGTTCGATGACCGGTTCCGGCTTCTTCTCCGGGAATTCCGGGAAGTCAGGAAGCGGTTCTTCCTTCTTCACTTCCTCCTTTTTATCAAGGTCTTCTCCGGCTCTTTTTGCCCCCGGACGGCGCATCTCAGGTTCTTCATCTCCAAACTGGTAATAGTGGTCGCCTTCATTTTCGGAAGTTGCATTTTCCGTATTACATTCGATATCAGGTTCCTCAGGTTCTTCTGCATCTTCCTGAACATAGGCACCACTGAGATCATTTTTGTCCTTGATACGCATTATCAGAAGAACAACAAATGCGGCAAGAAGCAGACAACTGACACCTGCCAGAACGATTGTTGCAAGTTTATATCTGTTTCCGTCGGATGCTCCTTCATCTGCGGCAACGGTTTCAACAGGAGCAGTTGTCGGTGTAGGTGTCGGAGAAGGTGTCGGTGTATCTGTCGGGATCGGAGTCGGTGTTGCGATCAGTTCAGAAATATCACCGCGGAACGGAAGTACCATGCCTGACTCTTCATCGAGATAAAACATATTTTCGGCACAGGTCTCATCCATCAGATAGATAAGTGACGGAAGTTCCGGATGCTCGGTATTCTTCAGAACATCTACCTCATGATCCTGATACATATACGTCGACTTCTCATATCCGTTCGGAATCACGAAATCCGAAGGGATCGGAAGGATCATCATTGATACGGCTTCATTTGTATACGTATAACAGGGAGCTACCGTCTGAGTATCAAGATCATACACATAAAGACCGTTACCGCTGTCGGAAAGCAGCCACATCATCAGTGTTCCGCTCGAACCGACAAGGCACGGAACGATCTTGGAATTATATGTTGTCGAAGACCATGCAAAGCCGGTTGGAATGGTATCAAGCGTTTCCGGTTCGAGGATCGTATAGCTGTTTTCCCCGGTAACGATGATCGGATAAGGTTCCGGTGTCGGCGTCGGCGCGCCACGGGTGACAATGATCTTATATGTCTTCACGTCACCGTTTTCGGCTGTTACGGAAACTTTTACCGTGTTATCACCGGGAGCAAGCGATTTCTGAACTCCATTAAGAGATACCTTAGCTTTCGCATGCTCTGCAGTAGCGCTTACCACGATGGATGTCTGACTTTCGGGAACTGTTACGTGATAGTTTGTTGTTCCCTTGGAAAAGGAAGGGCTCAGAGTTCCCGGCGCAACAGAAAGTGCACTGAGATTTGCATTTCCGGAAAGCACTACCGGTGCCGAGATCGTAATGTTTGCAGATGAACCCGTACCTACACTTGCTGTACCTTCAAAATTGGATACATCCAGGCTTACGGATACGGTTGAAGTACCTTCCTGCAGGCACTTCAGCTGGATAACGACAATTGTGGCACCGGACGGGATGTTGCAGGTATGGTCGAGAAAAGAACTGCCTTCCGACCAGAAGTTCACAGCACCGTATCCGCCGGCACTGATTCCGACCAAAGAGAAGTAGGCACTGTCGTAGCTGACCGATCCGTTAAATCCGCCGTAAGGGCCGTCGCCGCTTACACTGACATTAATGCTGATGGTCTTTCCGACTTCAGCACTGCCGCTTTTCGAAAGGCTGCAAGATGGATCTGCAAATACTTTCTCGGCTTTCAGCATGCCGACCACAAATGTAGCCGATACTACGAAAGCACATGCTTTCTTCAAGAAATTCAATGTGTTTGATTTCATTTTTTCTTCCTCTGCTTTCTTAGCATACAATATTGTTTACTGAGTGATCGTACCCAGTTTGAGAATGTATCTCGAGATCAATGTCAGATCGGCTGCAGATACTTTTCCGTCATTATTGGCATCTGCACCACACTTTCCGGCCTCTGTAAGTGAACCGATGCCGAGGATATATCTGGAGATGATCGTAAGATCGGCAGCACTGACTTTACCATCACAGTTTGCATCACCGCGGATAAAGAGCGCACAGATATATACTTTCTTACCGCTTGCATCTGTGATCTCCACGAGATCACCTGTGCAGACAGAAGTTGAATCGTCCTTTGCCTGACCATTCATATTCACATAAGTAAGCGTGTATCCATCCGTAAGTGTGAACATGGACTTGACCGTGCCAACTGTCGTACCGGGCTCGATACCACCGAGGAAGCTTCCTTCACTCGGAAGCGTCGTCGCGAAGTAGTTATCATACGATTCCGTATTTCTCGCGACATCAAGTGTGTATACTTTTGAAGAGCCGTTCTCAGCTACGCAGTTGATCTTGATCGTGCTTACACCGTTTCCTATGGTAACATCGCCTGTACCGGAGACTTTCGCCTTATCAGAGGCAGGATGTGCATCGATATGGATCGTTGCGCAAGATGCCGGTACTACGAGATCATACTCTGTAATGGTCGGATCAAAGGCCGGAGTCAGAACATAACCGTTGATCGAAAGGTCCTTAAGATAATCATTCGGGTTACCGCTTTCTCTCGGAAGCAGGCAGGCTTTCTCAGGCAGACCGGAATAAACCGGAATAGAAAACGTCAGTTCAGTATCCAGGATCCCTGCCTTCAGGTATGCGTTATACATTTTCTTTCCTTCCGAAGCCGCACCGCGGATATTGGTCATATACTGGTGGCTGCCGAACTGTGAACTATCCTTCGGGATGACGTTGAACCTCATCAGGTAGATCGAGTTTTGACCGGCGTTCATATATGCATTGGCAATAAATTTACTTCCGCCACGAATCGATCTGTACGGTGTCGTCCATGGAAGATAGTATTCTTTATTTTTCTCCGTATTTATGGACCCATCGGGATTTTTAAATCCTTCACGGGCAAAGGCAAGTCCTTTTGCCACAGGATCCGAGTCGGAAGAAGCACCGATGTTAAAGTAGTTATAAAGATTCGTGTACTGTCTTTTATAGTAAGAAGAATAATAATTACCGCTCACAGAATCACTGCCGTCCGCCGACACTTCCTGAAGTACCTTTGCCGCCAGGAAAACCGGATTTGCTTTAGTTTTTTCAGCCGCGATCATGAATGCCTGTTCATACGTGATTGCATTTCCATTCCAGTCAGTAAGCGGCTTATTCTCCATAAAGGTTCCCTTCAGCATCCCTCTGACCGAGTCGATCGTCTGATACCTCGCATCATAAGACAGATTGAGAAACTGGAATACACCATCTTCGGTAAGCATATTTCTCGGATCGAGATAATACATGACAACTGCTTTGGATGCATTGACCCAGTTCTGACCGTCATACGGAGTAAAAGTACCTTTATTCCAGTCATATGCGCCGGGTTCCGTGGATTTCCAGGCATCATTTACGGAGTTTTCGATAAGGCTGACGCCTATACGGGACTGGACGGAAACAGTTGTATCAAAGTCCTTAAGTGCATTTACCGGGGAAAAATGCCAGTTCGGATGATTCTTATGAAGCGTACGGAGATACGTCTTATAGCTGTCCGGAAAAGAAGCAATCTCTGTCTCAAAGTTCGGATCGGCATTAATATCTGCATCTTTGGCAATAAACGAATCAACTACATAACCGGTGATCGCCGCCCCGTCTCCTTCTCTCTTATAAGAGATCTTACACCAGACGTTGCTTCCGGATGGATCGCCGGAGACTGTGGCTACATCACCTAAAGTGACCCGGGTTCCGTTTCTGACAACATCAATAACCGTCGTGTTTACCGTTCCCGGATTATTTCTGACATTTGCACTGTCCACGATGATCGTTCCCATCGGTTCATTATCCGCAAGAGATCTTCCGGACATCTGATCCGCCGGAAGGCAATATAACAGGCAGACGCACGAAAGCACCGCTGCACATACCCGTACAATGGCTCTTTTCACGCTGTTTTGTGTTTTTACAAACATATACGTTACCTTTTTTCCTCATATATGTAATCGACTTTATCGTATCAAACCATTGTTTTTGTCACGTTACAGTAATATCACAGTTTTCTTTTACGGGTATGAACAGATCTTCTCTTCTGTCTTTTAAGCAAAGAAAAAAGGACTGTCTTACAATGAAGACAGTCCCTCATAGATCCTTGGTGGCTCACTGGAGGCTCGAACTCCAGACCCCTTGATTAAAAGTCAAGTGCTCTACCGACTGAGCTAGTGAACCATATGGCTGGGGTAGCAGGATTCGGACCTACGAATGCGGGAGTCAAAGTCCCGTGCCTTACCGCTTGGCTATACCCCATTGACTCCCTAGGGATATGGTGGGGTGGGATATGGGAGTCGAACCCATGACCTCTTGTGCCACAAACAAGCGCTCTAACCAACTGAGCTAATCCCACCAAGATTCTCCCAAAAGGCACTACGAAATTATAATGTTTTCCGCCCCTTTATGTCAAGCATTTATTTTGTACTGATTTTATAATCTCAAGCCCCGGCAGACTGGTTTCTATTGCCCTTTCGCATATAGAAAAGCACTTCTGCTTGGTGTATAATGCACCTACACATCAGAAACCGAGGTATTTCCAATGGATATCGAAAACGCATATATCACACTTCCGAAAGGCTTTATCGCCAATGGCGTACATGCAGGATTAAAACCGAACGGCAACCCGGATCTCGGCTTTATCGCTTCTGACCGTCCCGCTTCAGTCGCCGGAGTATATACCGGAAATCTCGTAAAAGGCCATTCTCTTACGCGTTCTATTTCTATTATCAATAAAAAGGAGACCGTACGCGGCATCATCATCAACAGTGGTAACGCAAATGCCTGTGTCGGCGAAATAGGCGAGGAAGATGCCAAGTCCATGGCCGTTGCCGTGGCAAAAGAACTGAATGTCGATTCGGATGATATCCTTACCGCTTCTACCGGAGTTATCGGTTCCCGTCTCCCGCTCGATAAGATCATCGCTGCGATCCCCGGCCTTGTTAACAGCGCTTCTTCTTCCGAAGTGACCGGTCATCTTGCAGAAAGAGCGATCATGACGACAGATACACAGCCGAAAGAAGTTGCCGCTACCGTCAACATCTTCGAAAAAGAGATCACCATCGCAGCAATCGCCAAGGGATCCGGTATGATCCATCCGAATCTGGCCACCATGATCAGCGTCTTTACAACAGATGCAAACATTCAGCAGGATGTTCTTCAGTCCATGATCAGAGATAACGTCAAAGATACATATAACCGCGTCTCCGTTGACGGGGACACTTCCGTATGCGACATGGTCGTCATCATGGCCAACGGGGCTTCCGAAACTCCTGAGATCACCATGGGTTCTGAAGAGTACGAAACATTTAAAGAAGCATTCCATGCACTGTGTTTTGATCTTGCCAAGATGATCGCCTCTGACGGTGAAGGTGCTTCCAAACTCGTCGAGGTCGAAGTCGTCGGCGCAAAGACGGCTCAGGATGCTTATCTCTGCGTGCTTGCGATCTGCCGCTCTCCGCTTTGCAAGACGGCAATTTTCGGCCAGGATGCAAACTGCGGCCGATTCATTACAGCTCTCGGTTATTCCGGTGCTGATATTGACCCGAACAAGATCAGTATGTTCTTATCCGGTCTTCCGGTCTATGAAAAAGGTGTTGCCCTTCCCTTCGATGAAGAAGTCGCAAAAGCAAAGCTCTCCGAGCATGACATCCTTATCCGTGTCGAATTAAATGACGGCGAGTACAACGATCGTATGTGGACCTGTGATTTCACCTACGATTATGTTAAGATCAACGCCAGCTACAGAAGCTGAGATAAGGTTGAACAACAAAAATATAAGGGGTGTTTCAAATCTGTTTTGAAACACCCCATCTTTTACATTTCTTCTTTCTTCTCTTTCACATCGAACGTGAACTGTTCTTTTCGGAACCCCACCGAAATCTTTTCGGCTTTGGTAAATTTTCCGACCAGGTACATATCTGCCAGCGGGTCTTCGATACGTCTCTGGATCGTCTTTCGAAGCGGTCTTGCGCCGAATTTCGGATCATATCCTTCCTTTGCCAGCTGGTCCTTAGCAGCCTCGGAAACAGAAAGACCCACTCCCTTTTCTTTCATTTGACCGGAAACTTCCTTCAGCATGAGATCGACGATCTTTCGGATCTCTTCTTTTGTGAGTTCCTGGAACACAACGATCTCATCGACACGGTTTAAAAACTCCGGACGGAATTGTTCTTTCAGCGCAGTATTGACACGATTCTCCAGTGCGATATGGTCATCGCCGTTAAAACCGAAGCCATTCGCCTTTAAAGATGTGCCGGCATTCGATGTCATGATAATGATCGAATTTTCAAAGTTGACCACGCGTCCGTGGCTGTCAGTCAGACGGCCGTCATCCAGGATCTGCAGCATTACATTGAAAACATCCGGATGTGCTTTTTCGATCTCATCGAAAAGAATGACGGAATACGGTCTTCTTCTCACCTTCTCAGTAAGCTGGCCGCCCTCATCATAGCCGATATAACCCGGAGCGGCTCCGAAGAACTTGGTAACTTCCCACTTCTCCATATACTCAGACATATCGACACGGATCAGCGCATCTTCTTTGGCAAACATCGCCTCCGCAAGTGCCTTGACCAGTTCGGTCTTACCTACACCTGTCGGACCGACGAAGATAAAGGAAGACGGCTTATGTTTCTTGCCGAAGCCGGAACGGTTTCTTCTGATGGCTCTTGCGAGTGCACTGACTGCCTTTTCCTGACCGATGACACGTTCATGGAGACGGTCCTCAAGTTTGAGAAGTCTTTCAGATTCCGACTCAGAGATACGTTTCACCGGTATACCGGTCCACATCTCAATAACACGGGCTATATCCTCGCAGTCTATAATACTCGGTTTAAGTTCATCTTCCAGAGATTCGATCTGCTTTTCAAGACGCATGGCCTGCGACTTTTTCTCGGCCTGCTTTTCGTAGAGATTCTCTTTCTCGATCTCCTCAGGCGTAGCTGACATCTCTATACGGGCTTCCAAAGCTTTCACTTCTTTATCCAGGGCGGCAAAGTCTTCTTTGAGTTTGACAAGTTTTACCAGACGCTCTTCCTCAAGATTGGCATGCGATCCCGCTTCATCCAAAACATCGATCGCTTTATCCGGCAGGAATCGGTCGGTAATATAACGCGAAGACATACGGACCGCATACTCGATCACGTCGTCCGGATATTTCACAAAATGATGCTCTTCATAGTAATCCTTCACGCCCTTTAATATCTCGATCGTATCCTCGATAGAAGGCTCTTCGATGATGACCTTCTGGAATCGCCGTTCAAGAGCAGAATCCTTCTCAATATGACGGCGATACTCATCGAGTGTCGTCGATCCGATCACGCGGATCTCCCCTTTGGCCAAGGCAGGTTTAAGGATATTCGCTGCATTCATGGCACCTTCCGCGTCTCCGGCGCCCATGATGTTATGCATCTCATCAATGACCAGAATGACGTTCTGGTTTTTGGTCGCCTCATCGACAACATTTTTCATACGGCTCTCAAACTGACCGCGGAACTGCGTTCCAGCAACCATCGCCGTCATATCCAGAAGATATACGGACATATTCAAAAGTTTCGGCGGAACCTCGCCATTGGCGATCTTGACTGCAAGACCTTCAGCCACTGCCGTTTTACCTACGCCCGGCTCACCGATCAGTGCCGGATTGTTCTTGGAACGGCGATTGAGGATCTGAACCACTCTTTCAAGTTCTTTTTCACGGCCGATCAGCCGGTCGATCTTGCCCTCTTTGGCAAGTCGGGTCAGATTCGTGCCATACTGCTCGAGGAACTTATTCTTTGTCTTTCCTTCTTTCTTGCGATCTTTACGCTTTTCCTGATCTTTTCCGAGGTGCAGAAATCCGAGATTGGATTCATTCTCGTCTTCAGCTCCTTCTTCCTGTTTCCCGAAAATATCGAACGGAAAAATGCCGCGCTTGGGTTTCTCCTCACCTTCAACTTCATCGAAAGGAAGCTCAATGTCAGCGTCCTCCACATCCATATCCGCCTCATCTTCCGGCAGATCATCCAAAGAGAAACTGTCATTGACGAGCATTTTGAAAAGATCCTGCGGGTTGGCAGTCTCCACGCCGCTCATCAAACGGTTAAGACGCTCGGTCACATCATCAATGTTGTCGTCATTGATCCCTGTTGCCGAAAACATATCCCTGATGTCGCCCAGACCCGTATCATAAGCACATTTAATACACAGGCCCTCGTTGATGCGTTCGTTGTTCTCAAAACGAGTAGTGAAAACGACCGCTACATTCTTTTTACAAATATCACAAAGACTCATTTATTTTTCCTTCTCTTCCAGCGGTTTTCTCTTCCTTCTGGGTTTCGGACCGGTAGCAATCTCCAGTGCTTCCCGCTCCACCTTTCTTTTCTGTTCGGAATCATCGATCGGTCCGGATTCCTTCATTCTGGCCATTGTACTGTCAAGAACAGGCTTTAAGAACTGTCCGGTGTAGGAGCCGGGCACTTTGCACACCTCTTCGGGAGAACCGCAAGCAACGATTGTGCCGCCCTTATCTCCTCCCTCAGGGCCAAGATCGATAATATAATCCGCCGTTTTGATCACATCAAGGTTATGCTCGATGACCAAAACAGTATTACCATTTTCGGCCAGGCGGTTCAAAATGTCAACCAACTTATGAACGTCGGCGATGTGCAGCCCCGTCGTCGGCTCGTCCAGAATGTAGAAAGTACGGCCCGTACTACGCTTACTGAGCTCAGTCGCAAGCTTGACACGCTGTGCCTCGCCACCCGAAAGTTGCGTCGCCGGCTGGCCAAGCCGTATATATCCGAGGCCGACTTCGGAAAGTGTCTGCAGTTTCGAAGCAATACGCGGGACATTTTTGAAGAAATCAAGGGCCTCATCGACCGTCATCGCAAGAACATCAGCAATATTCTTTCCTTTATACTTAACCTGAAGCGTTTCCCGATTATATCTTTTTCCCTTACATACATCGCACTTAACGTATACATCAGGAAGGAAGTGCATCTCTATCTTATTTACACCGTCACCCGAGCAGGCTTCACAGCGCCCCCCTTTGACGTTAAAACTGAACCGGCCGTTTTTGTATCCCCTTGCTTTTGCATCCGGAGTATTCGCGAAAAGCTCTCGTATCAGGTCAAAACATCCGGTGTAGGTGGCAGGATTCGATCTCGGGCTTCTGCCGATCGGAGACTGATCGATCGCGATGACCTTATCAAGATGCCCGACACCATTGATCTTATCGCAAAGGCCCTTAGATCTTCTTGCTCCGTTCAGGTCCGTTGCGAGTTTCCGCAGGATGATTCCGTTGACCAGAGAACTCTTACCGGACCCGGAAACGCCCGTGATACAAGTAAACAATCCGATCGGAATATCGACATTGATTCTCTTCAAGTTATTCTCCCTTGCACCAATGATGCTGAGATATCTGCCGTCCGGCTTCCGTCGTTTAATCGGGATCGGGATGAACTTCTCGCCCGAAAGGTACTGGCCCGTGAGCGATTGTGGGATCTTCATGATCTCTTCTGCCGTACCGACACCCACGACAAAACCGCCATGTTCACCGGCTCCCGGACCCATATCAACAATAATGTCCGCCGCGCGCATCGTATCCTCGTCATGTTCGACGACAAGTACGGTGTTCCCCAGGCGCTTCAGCTTCTCAAGCGTTGCCAAAAGACGGTTATTGTCTCTCTGATGAAGTCCGATCGAAGGTTCATCCAAAATATAAAGAACACCGGTAAGGCTCGAACCGATCTGCGTCGCCAGACGGATACGCTGTGCTTCTCCGCCGGAAAGCGTCGCCGCGGCTCGCGCAAGTGTCAGATAGTCCAAACCGACGTCGACCATAAAACTAAGTCTTGCCTGGATCTCCTTGAGGATCGGTTCTGCGATTTTCTTCTCTCTGGTCTTGAGATTCAGATTCTGGAAGTGCTCCATACACTTTCTGATCGGCATGCTCGTCACTTCAAAGATATTCTTACCGCCTACGGTCACGGCAAGCGAAGATGGCTTCAGTCTGGCGCCATGGCAGCCGGCGCACTCGGTCGTAGTCATATACTGTTCGTAATGCTGCTTTAATTCCTCGGAAGAAGCTTCGCGGCTTCTTCTTTCAACACTCGGGAT
>CAJOLL010000047.1 GCA_905235455.1 uncultured Clostridia bacterium | reverse complement strand
CGGCTTCGTGAAAACGTTTGGCAATGTCAATGCCGACAATGTACATGTTCAACACCCTTTCGGACACTTACTCTGATTGCTACGGGTCAAAACCTGTTTGCAGATTAGGAGACTAACGCAACGTCCGGCTCATTATTGAAAATCCGCAGGTCAGAGTCTTCACTCTCAATGAAGTGGACAGCACCACATGGAGGTCAAAGAAGAATTCTGTCCGCTTGGATTATATCAAAACCCTTTCGAGTTTCAATTCTACTTTTATATAACAGGAGGTCATCTACAGTGGCTAAAGTAGTAACGATTTCAATAAATACTACTGATGTGCGGGGTAAAAAGCAGGTCACCAACGTCAGTCACATCAATCTTGAGGCGGAAAATGACAAATTGCGCGAGTTTGCACAGATGTTGATAGTGTTGACGACCGATAGCTACGTTGGCTTAACGAAAATCACGAAAGAGAGCGTGATATAATGGCTGATAAGATAAAAACCGAGGTGTTTTTGAATATCGAGTGCGGCTTTGAGGACGGAGACACTCGAACAATCGTTTTGGAGAACCCGCGCAGTGATATTTCGGTCAGCGAGATTAAATCTTTGGAAACTTTCATTAAGCAAGAGAATATCATCATTGGCGACAGGGATTCATCGAACTTTAGGAAGATTCGCAAGGCAGTTAAGCGGAATACCACGACGACGTACCTTGACTTAGACTAAACCTTAAAAATTAAGCCCCGATGTAAAGTTGGGGCGTTTTTTTATTGCCTCAAAAGCGAAAGAAAGACGCAGCTTGTAGGGAGCTTATGGAGGAACAAAAAATGAGCGAACTGGAAAAGAACGAAACATTATTGAGAAACGGCGGTCAGGGCGGTCTTCTCGAACAGAAGATCTCTGAGGTAGCCGGCCGTATCAAAGCACTGCGTCTGGACATGGGACTTTCCACCAAGGATATGGCCGAGAAGGTCGAGATCACTGAGGAAGAGTACGTTAAATACGAAGAAGGCCAGGAAGACTTCAGCTTCACCTTCGTATACAAAGTCGCAAATCTCTGCGGCGTTGAGATCTCCGAACTTATGGAGGGTACGACGCCTGCACTTCGTGAATATGCCGTAACCAGAAAGGGCGAGGGTCTTCCGATCACCCGCCGTGCCGGATACAAATACATGCGTCTGGGGCACCTTTTCAGAAACAAGCTGTGTGAGCCTTTCGAGGTCACCATCCCTTATTCCGAGGAAGCCCTCAACCCGCCGTATAAACTTGTTACCCACTCCGGTCAGGAGCTGAACATCGTCACCAAGGGCTGCCTGAAGGTCATGCTCCGCGACCACTCCGAGATCCTTTATCCGGGTGATTCCATCTTCTTTGACAGTAGAACACCTCACAATGAGTATGCGATCGGCGGCGAGGACTGCACCTTCTATGCGATCGTCCTCAATCCGGAAAAATGGACTCAGGGCGCAACCTACGAGAAGACCGTCCAGACTTCTTATGTTGAAGATAACAAGACCAACTTTGATCTGGCGGCAGTACCGAATCCGGTATACAGAAAGTACGTGACCGATACTCTCGATGTCAACAATAAACTGACATCGATCTCCTACACACCGGAAGCAGATAAGTTCAACTTCGCATTCGATCTTGTAGATGCGATGGCGGAAAAAGACCCAAACAAGACATCCATGATGTGGGTCGCAAAAGACGGTGTTACGGATCACCGCTTCACTTTCGAAGAGATGAAGAAGTTCACGGCAATGACAGCAAACTACTTCGAGAGCCTCGGCATCAAGCACGGCGACCGCGTCATGCTCGTCCTGAAGCGTCACTACCAGTTCTGGTTCTCGATCCTCGCACTTCACAAGATCGGTGCGATCGCGATCCCTGCCACGAACCTTCTCAAGGAGCACGACTTCGATTACCGTTTCAAGGCCGCAGGTGTTTCCGCGATCGTTATGACCGGCAACGGTGACACAGCTCTCGAAGCGCAGAAAGCTGCCGAGCACGCAGGCCTTGATATCACTCTCGTCATGGCGAACGGTGCCGATGACGAAGCGGGCGTTAATTTCCTTAAGGTCCTCGAAGGAAAAGCTTCTGTCGAAGAAGCAGGACTTAAGAAGGAGGCGGTGCTTTTCGCGCAGGACGGAAACGGATTTCTCCCGATGGAAGGCATGAGCTCCAAATGGCATAACTTTAACTATGAGATGCCTGCTTTCAGCGATGTATATGAGCGTCCGGAAAATGCTACACAGGGCGATGATCCGATGGTCATGTTCTTTACTTCCGGTACAACGGGATATCCGAAGATCGCGTCGCATTCGCACAAGTATTCTCTGGGACACTTTGCAACTGCTAAGTACTGGCATAACGTCGATCCGAACGGTCTGCACTTCACGATCTCCGATACCGGCTGGGGGAAATCCCTCTGGGGTAAACTTTACGGTCAGTGGCTCTGCGAAGCGCCGACCTTCACCTTCGACTTCGACAGATTCCACGCCAACGAGATCCTGCCGATGTTCGCTAAATACAATGTAACAACATTCTGCGCTCCGCCGACCATGTACCGTTTCCTCGTTAAGGAAGACCTGTCGCAGTACGATCTGTCTTCCCTGAAGTACGCGACCGTTGCCGGTGAGGCCTTGAACCCTGAGGTATTCAACCAATTCATGAGAGCCACGGGTATCCGCCTGATGGAGGGCTTCGGCCAGACCGAAACGTCCCTCGTTATCGGTAACCTCGTCGGATCTGCGATCCGTCTCGGCTCCATGGGAAAAGCCGTAACTCCGTACGATGTACATATCCTCGACGAAGACGGCAATGACTGCCCTCCGGGTACTACCGGCGAGATCTGCATCAAGACGACCGAAGTCGTTCCTTGCGGACTTTATCTCGGTTACTATCAGAACGAAGAAAAGACAAAAGAATCCTGGCATGACGGCTACTTCCACACAGGTGATACCGCCTGGAAGGATGAGGATGGATACATCTGGTATGTCGGTCGTGTCGACGATGTTATCAAATCTTCCGGTTACCGTATCGGACCATTCGAGATCGAGAGCGTCATCATGGAGCTTCCTTACGTACTCGAGTGTGCCGTAACCGGAACTCCTGACCCGCAGGGCATCCGCGGAATGGTCGTTAAGGCGACGATCGTCCTCGTTCCGGGCCGTGCAGAACCGACAGAAGAACTCAAAAAAGAGATCCAGGAATACGTTAAGACCAACACCGCGCCGTACAAGTACCCGCGTGTCGTTGAATTCGTAACTGAGCTGCCGAAGACCATCTCCGGTAAGATCAAGAGAAACGTTATCAGAGACGGCAAGGATTCCTGAGCAGTTAACAGAAAGAGTAGAAAACCTTCTTACTCTTTCTTTACTCGTTATGCTTCTTCAGCCGATGTTTCCGTGCCGGGCTCTGTATCGAATTCTTCGCCCTGTTCAGCCGCGGAGAAACCAAGAGGCAGCCATACCTCGCCGGTCTCCGAATCGATCTGTTCTACGGAAGAATAATAAGGCATCGGAAGTCTTCCGTAGAACTCTGCTTTGCCCGTAAGGATATCCGATACGGCATTGCCGCCCTCGGAACCCGGAAGGTAACACATAATGACTTCGTTCCAGTCCTGTACGTAATCGGAAATAAGGACGTTTCTTCCCGCGACGATCAGCGTGATGACCGGGATCGCCTGTGACTTTTTCTTTCCGGAGAAACCGGCCTTATATTCTGCAACCTTGCGGATCGCATCTTCATTTCCCGGGAGTGCGAGTTTGCCGGTGATCGAGATATCTTCGCTGTCACCATACCACTCGGCATACGGGATCTCACCTATGCAAAGAAGGATCACATCGCAGTTTTCCATCTCTTCTTCATCGGTTACGATCTCAAAGCCGATCTCAGAAGCACTTTCCCGGAGCGCTTCCAGAATAGACGGACCTTCCTTACAGAAATGAGAACCATAAGCTGCGTCAGATTCGCCCTGCCAGAGATATGTCCAGCCGCCGCAAAGAGCACCGGTATCATTTGCCGCAGGTCCCATAACAAAGACCTTCATGCCTTCGGAAAGAGTGATCGGACCATCCTCCGGAAGCACCAGCGGGACCATTGACTCGGATGCCATCTTGCGGGCAACCGAATGTGCGTGCTCGCTGTTCCATTCATAGGAAGGAACGATGTTATCGAGGAACGGATCTTCGAAAAGACCACAGTCCATCTTCATCCGGATGATACGGGTAACTGCCTCATCGATCCTTTCCATGGAGATCGAACCTTCGTTGACAGCCTCCACGATCAGATCTCTTGCTTCCTCGAACTGCTCGGCTTCCATGAACATATCCACACCTGCGTTTACGCAGATGATCAGGTTCTCCTTAAGATCAGCTCCGGAACAGTTATGGATCGAATCCCAGTCAGAAAGGATAACGCCTTTAAAGCCGAGTTCTTCACGAAGCCTTCTGATCATATCTGCATTCTCGTGCATCTTTACGCCATTAAGCGAAGAGTGGGAAAGCATGATCGTCGGAACACCCGCATCGACTAATACCTTGTAGACTTCCAGATTCTTCTTTATCTCTTCTTCCGTCATCTGCGCATCGCCGCGGTCGATCAGGTAATTTCCCTCACCGGTTCCGTACTTGACATACCCGTCACCGAAGAAATGCTTCGGGCAGGGAACGATGCCTTGCGACATCAGACCTTTTGTATAGGAAAGAGCAAGGTTACTGACGATCGACTCATCGCTCGAATAGGATTCATAGGTTCTTCCCCAGCGAGGATCCTGTGCGGATGCCACACAGGGAGAAAACGACCACATAAGTCCGCAGTGCAGCATATCTGATCCGGTGAGGACTCCCTGCTCGAAAGTCAGCGCTTCGTCATTGGCCGCACCGACGTTGATATTGTGCGGGAAGATAACTGAACCGCTTGCTTCCAGAACACCGTGGACACAGTCATTGCCATAGATAAACGGGATACGCGTATCAGAAAGCAGCGCCGCGTCCTGATAGCGGGAAACGACATCGAACCACTCGTCCGAAGGCATGGCCGGCACGTCGTTATAGTGAGACAGAACAGAGCCGTAGCAATTGCTCTGCATCTCATCGAGCGGCATCTCATAGTTCGCGCCCTGCATCATCTGCGAGGCTTTCTCCTCGACCGTCAAAAGAGATACGATCTCTTCTGCGGAAAGATCCGCGAACTTCGGGTTGATGCAGTGGAACGGCGGCAAAGTTTCCTCCGTTTCCGACTCCTCCGCTTCGGAAGTTCTGTCGATCGGCCTCGGAAGATCCGCAGGAGTCGTCTCCTTATGGCTTTTCGGCAGGCTGCAGGATGTAAATATCGTACTGAACAACGTCATGCACAATATGGAACTGATGATTTTCTTTTTCATTGCCGTTTTCCTTATTTATACGTATTGAAATATTTTACCATAGAAAGCCTATCTGCGTCATCTGTGATATAATGTCTCCGAATTAAGATGAAAGAACGGATATAGATATGGAAGATTGTCTGGTTTATTTTTTCACAGGGTTTCTCGACAGCGGCAAAACCTCCTTTATCCAGAGCTGGGTCGGCGACGGAAGTTTCCAGGATAAGAAAGTCCTGATCCTTCTGACCGAGGAAGGTGAAGTAGAACTTCCTCCGGAGGAAAAAGCACCGTGCAAGTCCCTGAACATCATTACCGCGGAGACCGATGAAGTCACCCGCGCATTTACATATAATCTTGACTCAAAATACCATCCGGATGTGGTCCTGATCGAGTGGAACGGTTCCGTTTCTCCGGCAAAGTTCTTCGACGAGGTCGATGTCCCGGAACACTGGGCGCTCGCAGCCGCGATCACGATCGTAGATGCCTCCACTTATAATGACTATTACCGCAACATGCAGACCATATTTGCCGATTACTACCGTTTCTGTGACAACGTCATCTTCAACCGTGTCGATCCTGAAGTCAATAACATACCTAAGCTTCGTGGTTCGGTAAAATCACTGAACCCCGCCATGAATCTGTCCTTTTTCGGAATGGACGGAAACATGATCGATATCGGGGAATACCTCCCCTACAATCTCGAAGACGACCCGTGTGTGATCGAGCCGGATGACTTCGGTCTTTTCTACACGGACGCGCTCGACAATGTCCGGCGCTATAACGGCAAACGTATCACCGTGACTGCTCAGGCCATCCTCATGCGCGAGCACAAAAAAGAAGCTTTCGTGCTGCAGAGAAAGGCTTACACCTGCTGCGCCAATGATATCGGCGTCATCTCTCTTCTTTGCCTTTACAAAGTCAGAGGCGGTTTCCCCGAAAATCAGTGGCTGCAGGTCACCGGCCGGATCGGATTCTTCCGTGACGACTCACAGGGCACTCCGATCGCGATTCCGTGTCTGCAGGTAGAAAACTTCCACATCACGGATGCGCCTGAAAACGACATCATTTATTTCAGTTAAAAGAAAGAAGGAAACACTTATGGCTACAAAAGTAGATATCTTCTCCGGATTCTTAGGCGCCGGAAAGACGACCCTCATCAAAAAACTCATCTCTGACGGATATAACGGCCAGAAACTGGTTCTCATCGAGAATGAATTCGGTCAGATTGGTATTGACGGAGGCTTTCTGAAGGAAGCCGGCATCGAGATCACCGAGATGAATTCCGGCTGCATCTGCTGCTCTCTTGTAGGCGACTTCGGCACCGCACTGAAAGAAGTCATCGACAAATATGCTCCGGACCGCATCCTCATCGAACCCTCCGGCGTCGGTAAACTCTCTGACGTCGTTGCTGCCGTTGAGAAAGTCGAAGGCACCGAAGTATGCGGCACTGTTACCGTCATCGATGCAAGCAAGTGCAAGATCTACCTGAAGAACTTCAAAGAGTTCTACGAAAACCAGATCAAGTATGCCGGTACCATCATCCTGTCGAGAACCGGCAATATCGCGCAGGGCAAACTCGACACGGCGGTCGAACTGATCCGCGAGATCAACGATCACTCCCAGATCATCACGACACCTTGGGAAAAGCTCTCGGGTGTTCAGATCAAAGAAGCCATCGAGAATCCTCTCACCGCTGATGATATGGCTGCCGCCCTCCTCGAAGCGGAAGAGAACGCACACCATCATCACCACCATGATCACGACCATGACCACGACGAACATGAACACGAGCACGAGCAAGAGCACGAACATGAACATCATCATGATCACGAGCACGAGCACGAACACGAACATGAGCATCATCATGATCACGAGCACGAACACGAGCATGAACATCATCACGACCATGGCCCGGACTGCACCTGCGGCTGCCACGACCACGATCATGATCACGAAGGCCACCACCATGCAGACGAAGTCTTTGATTCCATCGGATTCGAAACTTCCAGATCCTTCTCTGAAGCAGCGATCAAAGCAGCTCTCGAAGAACTCGACAGCGGCGATTTCGGCATGATCCTTCGTGCCAAGGGTATCGTCGCCGGCGAAGACGGAAACTGGATCCACTTCGACTATGTACCGGGCGAAGCAGATGTCCGTACCGGCGCCGCCGATGTAACCGGCAAGCTCTGCATCATCGGATCCAAGGTCGACAAAGATGCGTTAAAGGTGCTTTTCGGACTATAATAAAAGCACAGGAACAATAGAAGTATTTCTGACGTTATTTTTTCAGTATCAACGGGGATCTCATGAGAAAGCTTACAACTCGAGAAATATCATTCAAAGACCATTTCACTTATGCCAGTATTTTCAGGTTCGTTATGCCGACGGTCCTGATGATGCTGTTCACTTCCATGTACGGCGTGGTCGACGGACTTTACGTCAACAACTATGTCGGGAAACATGCATTTTCCGCAGTTACCCTGATTACTCCGTTACCGCTTCTCATCGGTGCTTTTGCCTACATGATCGGCGGTGGCGGTGCCGCAATCATCGCACAGGAACTCGCCCGCGGGGAGAAGAAAAAAGCAAGCCGCTACTTCACTTCTCTGACATGCGTTTCCATCATCGGCGCAGTCATCCTCGCCTTCATCGGGGAGATCCTTCTGGGGCCTCTTGCAGAGCTCATGGGCGCGGACGAAGAGATGCTTCCGGTCTGCCTCAATTACGGCCGCATCCTTATCTTCAGTATTCCTTTCTACGTTCTCCAGAACGTTTTCCAGAGCTTTTTGACGGCGGCCGAAAAGCCGAAGATCGGTCTTGCGATCAACCTTTTCTCCGCCGCGGTCAACCTTTTTCTGGACTACCTTTTCGTCGGAGTTTTTGACATGGGCGTTAACGGTGCCGCACAAGCAACTGCTGTCTCTCAGGTGATCGGCGGTCTTCTGCCTTTCATCTATATCGCGGCAAGCAAGAGCTGTCCTCTTTCTTTCACCCGTCCCGAGTGGATCGGAGAGATCATGGGACAGGTGTTCACCAATGGTGCTTCTGAATTCGTCAGTGAGATTTTTCATCCTCTGGCCAGCGTCATGTACAACTACCGTCTCATGAAACTTGTCGGACTGAACGGAGTTGCCGCCTATGGTGTTCTCATGAACGTCGGATTTCTTTTCGGCGCGGTCTTCGTCGGCTTTACCATCGGTGTCTCGCCGATCTTCAGTTACCAGTACGAGGTAAAAAACTACGAAGAACTGCATAAGACCTTCAAAAAGAGCGCGGTCTTCGTCGTTGTTATGGGCTTTGTCCTTTACGGCATCGCACTATGTATCGAGGGGCCATTCGCCAAGCTCTTCTTCGAAAACGACGAAGCACTTCTTCACATGACCGAAGAAGGATTCGCGCTTCACAGTAAATCCTACATGGTCATGGGCCTTGCAGTATTCGCCTCGGCCTTCTTCACCGCGCTTCACAACAGTAAAGTGTCGGCCCTGATCTCCTTTTTGAGAACGCTTCTTTTTGAAGTTCTGGCGATCATCATACTGCCGCATTTCTTCGAACTCAACGGTATCTGGGCAGCAAGCCTCGTTGCCGAGATCCTGGCGCTTTTCGTAACGATCCTGCTTCTTTTTAAAAACCAAAAGCAGTATCACTACTGACGCGCTGCGTTTTACGTTCCCGCCGAAGGCTGTTCGACCGGGTTCCCATTTTCATCCGTCTCGAGGATCTCCGGCATCACGATCCGGATCTGTTCGCTTAAGAATGGCGTTCCGTCACTTGTCGTAACGACAAGCATAACCGTTGTATCCTGCTCGAAAGGCACTTCCGGAACATACGAGAATCTGAATGTATCCGTCGATTCCGTAATGCTCATCGTCCCCTCAAAAAGCACTTGTTCTTGTTCTTCTGTTTCTGCGTCGAGGAACCGGTACGAAAGCTCCATATCCCGGTAGAACTTGAGTGCTTTTCCCTCATAAGTGATCATATCGGTATCCGCAAGATACTCCGTGACGGGAAGACCGTCAGATCCGATCCAGCCCGACGCATCAAGCCAGGTGATCGGATACGGGATAAGCTCGTCATTCGCATAGATCCCGATACTTGCGATATGCACAAGATCCCCGTTCGTATCGAAGACATGACAGAAGATCTCGCCGGAAGGAAGTGCCGCACTCGGGCTGAAGGAGCAGGCGATCCAGTCCGTATTGTTCTTCATGAGGAACGTGTTGGAATAAAGAAGATTGCCGGCGGGATCCGTGTACTCATAACTTATCTCTTTGTTGCTATAGGTATTCCAGGTATATACGTAAAGACAGATCTTCTCGTCCGAGCAGTGATATCCGCCCGTTTCCCGACCCTTCGTATCGACCCAGTACGCATCGTAGACCGAGATCGGAAGTTCGTTTTTCCCTGATGAAGACTCCTCCGGCGGCGCGACCAGCCCGTCTGTCTGAAGGAAACCGAACAGGACATTCAAAAGTTCTTCCGAGCCCGCTTGAGCAAAGATCCAGGTCTCGTTTTTGACAAGCTTCACCGTGACCTGTTTTGTTGTAAAAGGCGCGGAATGAATGGCATCCGAAAGCTTTCCGGCATCGGCAAAAGCACCGTTCTCCGCGGCATTTTCCATAACAGAATCATCATCGCGACAAGTAACCGTAAGATCCACCCGGGCTTCCTTAGCACCGATCGCGGTGATCCTGCTTTCGGCTTGAATTTTGCTGCACCATTCTTCAAATGCTTTTTCCCCGACGTTTTCGTACGCGCGGCGGATGGCATTTTCAGCTCCGGCACTGTCTTCAAAATACGTCGGCATTCTTTTCGTATCTGCGATCTTCACATACGCGAAAAAGTCGTCGATCATATTATTGATCGATTTCTCATTCGCTTGGTCTTCATTCTCCGTAGCGGGTGATTTCCCGGAACCGCAGGCAGAGGCGATCCCGGTCAAAAGAACTATGACACAGCCTAAGCTTGCTATCTTTTTCCATGAGCATTTCATCGTCTTGACATCAGGCGGATCGCGTACATCTGCCATACCTCTTCACTGATGAGAACGTATTCCTCGACCAGTTTGTGGTACATGGCTTCCGGATCTGCCACATAGAAGTTCTTCCTTACCGAATTACCGTTCGGATCTATGAAAGAAAGAACGATCCTGATATATCCGTTTTTGAAAAAGTACTTGTGTCCTGTCTCTTCGACTTCGGCAAAATCTTTCAGATCCTCCGGGAAGATCCATTTTTCGATCGGCACTGACGGGAGACGTACCGGGATGCTCTTGGTCGCATCCGGATTCCCTGCCGACGGCAGATTGCTTCTCATGACCTGACGGCCCTCGTTACTAAGCTGTCGGCGATAGGACGAAGCCTGCTGTTTCTTGAGATCTGCAAGTTCCGCATAGGTCTCCATCGGAGTATACGGATCTTCGTTTGCCTTCTTGGCAAGCTCGTTTATTCTTTCCGTTTGCCTTGCATACTCCTCGGCAAAAGCTTTCTTGTCCTGTACGAGAAGTTCTACGGGGATAAGTTTCGTCTGCTTGGTAACAGAGAGGATGCTTCCCATGATAAGGTTATCGAAATCCTCTTTGTTGCACCAGGTGCTGTCCTGGATGTCTTTTCCGAGCTGGATCGCAGCGACTTCTTTCCAGTTCGTATTCACTTCCTTACCGGCTCTTTTTCCGTCCGGAAGATAGATCTTGTCGATATGCGGAAGGATATATCTGTTTACCCATGATCTTGGTGCATGCAGGATCTGGCAGATGTCCTGTACGGAGATCGTATGCGTCGTGGCAAGCGCCTTGATCGCTTCCGGCCAGGTACGGAGCTGCTCCCAGCTCTGACGGGACGGCTTTAAAACTTCCTGTGAAGGCGCTTTTTCACCATCCTCCTGGGAAAACGGGAACCATTCCTTCGGGTAGACCCCGAGGAAATCCGCCATCTTTCTTGCATCCTCTTCCTGCGGGATACGTGTTCCCTTAAGATAACGAGAGACCGAGCACTCGGAAATACCCAGTTTCGCAGCCATCTGTTTCTGCGTCAGGTTCTTTTCGCGAAGTATCTCTTTGATATTCTCGTTTAAAGCCAGCATGCGCATACCCTCCCAAAATAATCATCCCGATTATATCAAAGATGATCTTTAAGTATCGAAACTAAATGGGGCATAAAATGAAACAAACGGTAAACAAAAACACCGCCGAATAACGAAAACTCCTTCTGCTTCCCCTTCGAAAGCAAAAGAAAGAAGATTTCGAAGTGCCTCCGCAGGTGAAGAAGCCAGAAAGCTTCCGGACGTGGATTTCCTTGCACAGGGCACCATCTATCCGGCAGATAGCGGGAGCTGTTGTGTTGTTGGATAATTTCAAGGAGAAATACAGAGTAACAGCGCCCGAAGCATATTGAACCTCAACCGTTTTTAGCGCGAAAAAAGAGCCGGGCAGATGCTCGGCTCTAAACTATTCAGATAAAAAAGATCAGTTAAGCAAGTCGTTGAGAGACGGGGGTGCGAACCTTTTTTGAGACCGCTACACAGCTAATCCCAAGCTTCGTCGATACTCTAAAGGGCTCATATTTCCTATTGATGATTTGATTCGTTTTTCATTATACCAGATAAGATAATCGTTAAGAATCTTGATGAATTCTGTTGTACTGGTGTTATTCCAATTGTTGTTGTAAAACATTTCGTTTTTTATTCTGCCAAATAGTCCTTCACAAGCAGAATTATCGGGTGAGCATCCTTTTCTCGACATTGAACGGATCAATCCTGCATTCTCCATTCGTTCTATCCAGCCGGGCTATCGATAATGACACCCACGATCTGAATGAACAATAGGATGTGCATTATCTGGCAGAGTTGATATGGCATTATCCAACATGCTGTTAACAAGAGCTGCATTAGGAGTTGTACTAATCGTCCAAGCAGGTAACATGTCATCAAAACAATCAACAATTGGCGAGAGGTATACCTTTCCCGTAGGCAATGCAAATTCAGTTATATCGGTTAACCATTTACTATTAGGTTCGTTGGCGTGAAAATCACGTTGAATATAGTCTGGCACTTCTGGGGATATTTCTCCTTTATACGAACTGTATTTACGTTTGAGTTTTATCTTGGGAGATAACGATTCTTCTTTCATAAGTCTTCGTACAACTTTTTCAGAAACAATAATATCTTCGTTCTCTAGTGACGCATGTATCCTTCTATATCCATAGCATTCACGGTTTTCACGGTATATCTCTACTATTCTGGTACGAATTGAATCATACTTATCTTCTTGTGCCAGACGAGCCTCCTGATAATAATAGCAGCTCTTAGCGAGCATAAGCCGTTTTAACAAAACCGACAGCGGATTTGGGCTTGGTATCCCTTTGCTTAATCCAATTGTACATCCCTTGCCGCGATTTAGGGTACCCAAGTGTTTGTATGACTTTCTTCACCGAATGACATTCGTCATATAATTGCAAGGCTTTTTCTCGAAGATCTTATGAATACATTTGATGCTCCTTTCGGAGCCCACACGGAGTTCAACTTTTTGTCCGCACCCCCAAGGCATATCAACTTCCACAGATGAACTGGCCTCGCTAAAACAACAGATGCAGGATATGCAGATGGAAATCGATATCCTCAAAGAAACCATTAATGTCCTAAAAAAAGACCCCGGCGCCAACATGGAGGCCCTGAAGAACAGGGAGAAGGCAGCGATTGTTGACGCCTTAAGAAACCGATATCCGCTGCCAGTATTGTTGACCAGTCTTAACCTGCCCAAAAGCAGTTACTACTACCAAAAGGCTTGTATAGTGCAGGAAGATAAATACGGGATCATTCGCACTAAGGTGATTGAGATCTTCCATAATAATAAGGACTGCTATGGTTACAGAAGAGTTTATGCTCTTCTTAAGAAAGATGGGCTCTCCGTTTCGGAGAAAGTAGTACGCAGACTTATGAAGGAAGAAAAGCTTGTCCCCAAAATAAAACAAACAAGGAAGTATAGTTCCTATAAAGGCGAGATATCTCCAGAAGTACCAAATCTGGTGCAACGGGACTTTCATGCAGAACAGCCGAACGTAAAGTGGCTTACTGATATAACAGAATTCGCCATTCCTGCAGGGAAGGTGTACTTGTCTCCTGTCGTTGATTGCTTTGATGGGATGCTGCCAGCCTGGAACATAAGCACAACTCCCAATGCAGCTCTGGTAAATGAAATGCTGGATAAAGCAATCGCTTCCCTCTCAAACGGAGAACATCCTTTGGTTCATAGTGACCGAGGTTGTCACTATCGATGGCCGGGCTGGATAGAACGTATGAACAGAGCCAAACTGCCAAGATCCATGTCAAAGAAAGGATGCTCACCGGACAATTCCGCCTGTGAAGGGCTTTTTGGCAGATTGAAAAATGAAATGTTTTATAATCGGGACTGGAGTGGTGTCAGCATTTCCAGACTTCATATCAATTCTGAATGAATATCTGGTATGGTATAATGAAATAAAAACATCACTGGGGAATAT
This sequence comes from uncultured Clostridia bacterium, assembly GCA_905235455.1. Taxonomy (GTDB): domain Bacteria; phylum Bacillota; class Clostridia; order Saccharofermentanales; family Saccharofermentanaceae; genus Scatonaster. Next base: position 4,184 of record CAJOLL010000047.1, on the reverse strand, counting down.
GAGCCCTTTGGAGTACAGACAGAGTCTTGGAATAACTGCTTAAGCAGTCCAAGAAAATGTCCGCACCCCCGACTGTAAATAATTTTGTGTAAACCTTAGATGGACTTACTGGATTTGTAGATGCCATTAATGCTGTATATCCCAAGGGCTATATGCTTGATACTGCAATTAATAGGTTTCAATAGCAGGGAGGTAGCTGTCATTTCAACCTCTGGCAACTACCCACAAATATGTTTTTATTCTCCAAACAGTCATTGAGATAGTGCAAATACCTCACTGGACTCTTAAGAAGGAAAAGCCCCCAAATCTCGCATCGTTCACCACATCGCAGAAACGCTGGCTCACATACAGAGCCGGGCTATCTTTCACACATCGAAAGATATCATATTTACTGCACTCGTTTACATCAAATACCGTCTTCATGGGGAAGAACATATATGCATTGTATTTTTCTAAATACGTATTCTTAGTCTTTTCCATATCATACGCTTCGATGAAGTTTGATGTGTACATCATATAGTAGTTGTTGTTTACACTTCCGCTTTCGTTATGAACCAAAGTAAGCGGGAAGAAGAAAACACCTTTGAAGCCTTCTTTTTCCAACAAATCCTTCACTCTTGCATGAACGATCGGCCAGGCATGAACATTATGAAGGAAATCTACATCGATATCCGGATCCTTAGAACTATAGCGGAACACCACTTCGAAAGGAAGTGTTTCCACCCCGGGAGTCAGATCCAGGTGCGCCAAGTCCCGCCCTTCCTTTTCACTAAGCTCTTTTATGTTAGATTCATAAGCATCAGCAATTTCTCGTCCTTCGATTTCAGCCTGATCAAACAGATCTGCATCATAAGCTAATTTATAGATATTCATTCTTTGGTTTCTCAGCCTCCCCACTATTGCCAGAACGCCTTATACAACATATCTGGATTCTCTCGAATAACTTGTTTTACCATCACTTCATAAACCTCGAGGAAAGTCGTGACATCACCACCAGCCAACATGTCCTTTTTTCTCATAGTCTCCAATACCCACTTATAAAAAAGGCGGGTGTCTTATCCGCCGTTTGATGGACCCGGGTTTTGCGATCAGCCCTAGAAACATTACTGTTCTATCTTGCAACAATTATACACCGGAAATAATAAATATAATAAGTATAAATCTCATATGACCTTTCTACAGATGATAGTATCCATGCAGTGATAATGAGGTATTCCGCCACTGTTATCTTCGAAGATAACTTCATCAATGCGCTCAACCTTCCAGTCAGCGAAATATGTGAAGAGCTCGCCTGCCTTCCACATCTTCTCTTCCATATCCCAATCCGGAGGTAGTTCCAAGAACGGCTTCTCAACAAATACGTTTATATAAACGATTCCGTTCCTCTTTGTGATCTTATCCAGCTTATCAAAGAAAACTTCTTTATTCTCCTCGAAGAGATACTGAACAGTTCCCGTTGAATAGATTATGTCAAACTGTTCATCTGTGCTGAAGGTATTAATGTCATCAACATATGCAGTGATATTAACGCTTCTATTCTCAGCCAAAGAAGCTGCCTTCTTTATGCCGTTCTCAGTCAGATCAAACGCAGTAACATCGTAGCCTTTCTGAGCCATGTACACTGCATCTTTACCTTCACCACATCCTATATCAAGAACTTTTTTATCAGCAGAAGGCGGACACAGTTCTATTAATTCTTCAAGGAAGCGCCCCGGTTCCAGCCCCCAGTAATAAGTGTCTCCTTCATACCATTTCTCGTAATTTGTTCTTATGCTCATTTTCTATCATCCACTATAAACATGAAACTGTCTATTTACCGATCTAATGCCGTCAGGTCAGATCGCTCATATTTGTTATGCCCTTTAATGCTCTTTTTGTATTTCCAGCACTTTATGGCATCGGCCAGCGAAGCACCTTTATTGTCGTCAAAAAAGTCCCTTACATAAGTATTATATTCAAACTGCTTATCTATGTCCTTTTTTCCGGGTTTCTTTGTGCTCTTTATTTCTTTATATGCAGCTATCGCATCTGCATATGTCTTTCCACTGTTGGATTTAAGCCACTTTTGAAAAGCAACATTGAAAGAAAAGCTATCGCCTATCTCACTCTTAAAGAATGCTCTGTGGAGCTCCGAACAAACAAAATCAGATTCAATGATACTGTCCTTTGTTATTTCCGACATCTTATGTTTCGGGGTTCTAAACACCTTTGCGGCTTTAATCTTTCCTGTATCAAGAAAGTACGCTATACGCTCAGTCAGTTCCGCCTTTCCACCGGAAGCCGGCAATCCGTTTTCACGGCAAAAACTGACCAATTCTTCCTTGAGATAATAGTATTCAAGAAACTCTTTGCTTTTCAACTCAATTGTCAATTCGGGTCTTTCTGACATATCTATATCCTGATGATTATCCAATCCTATACAGTGTTTTCTATTCAAACAACTTATCAATATCCTTCTCCCCGTACGATTTCGAGGGCAATACAGTACACCGGTCCGGAAACAGTTCTTCACATATCCTAAGCTCAAGATCCTGTCTGTGAATCCAGTGTCTGACCAAGCCGTCTTCGCCCTCAAGGCCGCATTTGACAGCATAAGGACTGTTGTTGAAATAATCACAGAGCATCGAAAACCAGACTTCATTGCCTTTATCATCGACCCGGGTCTGCCGAGCTGTCTCAAGATTCCTTCTTATATCATCCGGTTCCGCCTTAAGATAAGCAATATGGATCTGCTTATCACCTATAGCATTCTTAATGTCTCTGTAGAAATCTATAATGGCCTCATCCGGCATATCCCGGAACAGTATCATGTCCTCAACGATGTTTTGAAAAAGAGCACATTCCGTAATCAAAGGTTCACCGTCCCAGCTGCTGTAACGCTTCAAAACAATGGCTTTGAATCGCTCAAAGGATACACGGTTGTTATATATCTCATATTTTTCCATCGCCTGATAAAAGCTCCGGTCATCAGTCCGGATCTTTGTATAACAGACAACTGCATGATCATCTTCAAAATGAGTTTTTGCCTCTATCTCCGGTTTCAGCGAAGGATACTTTTCGATAGCGGCCTGATAGTCTTCCATACCCATATATGCGCACCAGGCAAGTTCTACCGGAGAATAGTCGCCTTCTTCAAGGACTTTATTGTCCTGACACTTCTCTGATAAAAGCTTTACGAGAGTGCTCTTACCGCTTCCCTGTATACCTTCAACGAAATATGTCATGTTCGCTTTTCTCCCATACCCCTATTTCCGTATTCTTTTAATCACTTTTACTGTTGATTATGTATACGATCATTGATCAGTTTACCTGCTAAGCTTAAACCAAAGAACCGTTACTGCTCCGTCAACCTCTTCTCCAACTATATCAAAGCCAAAGCGTTCTGTATAAAACCTGATGTTGCGTTCATTGTCTTTAGGCGTTACCAACGTCAGCTCTTCCCAATCCGGATGTTCGCTCATAAAATGCTTCAGTAACAGCGTTCCTATTCCCCGTCCCTGTTCTTCTTTTATTACTGCCAGGCAACCTATGTAATACTTTCCCGGACCTTCAGCTTTAACAGATATAACACCGACCGGTTTCCCGTCATCGTAAACAATGGTCTTGGGGAAATCCCGTACCGACTGTTCCATGTTTTCACGTGTCCTGCCATACGCCGGACATTGTCCGTAACGGACAAAATCATCGTAGAATGCAGAGTTGTATATCTCTACCAGCACATCTGCATCACTTATGTCTGCACACTTATAGACCAACAAGGCAACTCCTTCCAGCTTATTAAGTTCGTGATCTTCAGTTCTCCTATAGGTTCCTGATTTCTCAAGGGGCTTATATCGTTTAATTCCTGATTTAGTTATCTATACTGATTATTTTCTCGACTAAGGGATCACTCCCTCGGACAAGATAATTATATCATCCGAGTAAAGTTCTCTTGATAACTTTTTATGCTACAGATCCATTAATTGAATATGGTTCTGCTACTGTCTCCAAAATATATGAGTTCGAAATTTAGTGGCTTTTTGGTGGCTTAAAAAAATGAAACGCCCTATTTTAGGGCGTTTCCATCGTTTTTTTATTATTCAAGCTCCCTAACTAAACCTGTGTCTTAAACATTTTTGTTAGGGTTTTCTGTTACGATTTGACTTCATTTGGTTTCAGCTGTCCATATCACACGGACTGTATCA
>CAJOLL010000046.1 GCA_905235455.1 uncultured Clostridia bacterium | reverse complement strand
ATGGATAAATGACAAAGCCGAAGGGAAATATTGACGCTTTCGATGAGCAGCTCATCGAAAAAACGGTCGACAGAAAGATCGTTTTTGACGGGCGCGTTTTTCAGGTGGAAACAAAGAAGGTACAGTTGTACGATGGTTCTATTTCGAATCGTGAAGTTGTCCTTCATAATGGCGGCGCTACGATCGTGGCTCTGGATGACGAGAAGAATGTGTATCTTGTCCGCCAGTTTCGATCTCCTTATGAAAAGGTGATCCTTGAGACTCCTGCCGGAAAACTTGAAAAAGGCGAAGCCCCGAAGGACTGTGCCATACGCGAACTGAAAGAAGAAACCGGAATGCAGGCGGAAACCGTTACTGACCTTGGTAAGATGTATGCTACTCCCGGTTATTGTGCGGAGATCATTCATCTTTATCTGGCGGAAGGTCTTTCTTTCGGCGACGGAAATCCCGATGACGGCGAGTTTCTCCAGCTTGTTAAGATGCCTTTAAGTAAGGCAATCGAAATGATCGAGAATAATGAGATCTCTGATGCAAAGACAATGGTCGCACTTTTGAAAACTGCCAGAAGGGTCGGTATCTGATGGGAAGCAGAAAAGAGCAAAGACATGAAATAAGCGGCGTGCTGCTGTTTGCCGTTGCTGTCCTTCTTGGGCTTTCTTACTATCTGCCCCTTTCCGTAACAGGATCTCTCGGAAAGATCTTACGAGGTGCGGGAACCGGTCTGATCGGTGTGTCTGCCTACTTCATTCCGGTGATCCTTCTTTATGCATCCGTTGACTTTTTTCTCGAAAAGCGCCCGAATGTTGCTCCGATCCGTGTGCGTTCCGTTATGATCCTTCTGATCTGTGTATCCTCGATCCTTGCCGTGATCACGGTAAGTCCGATGTATGTCAAATCTGCATGTGCCGTCCCTCCGGCCGGTGATGTAAAGGCAAGTAAGGCAATCGCCCTTCTTTGGGATATGGGAATGGATCCGAAAAAACTCGGAGCTCCCGAAAACGACATCATTCTTTCCGGTGGTGTGATCGGCGGTTCTGTGGCATTAGCTCTTCGTGCCGTGGCCGCAAAAGCCGGTGCGCTCATTATTCTGTTTGCTTTTACGCTTTCACAGATCGTTCTGATCTTTAATGTAAGTATCAGCGATACTGCAGCAAAGACTGCCGAAGTCATCAAGACTACAGGTCATAAGGCTTCTGAGGCGCTGCGACAGGATAAGGCGCTTCGCGATCGTGAACGTATTGCCCGGGAACGCGCGATGAGATCTTCGGGCAGAAATGTCACAGACTACTCATCATATATTAAAAATCCGCCTGTATCTCCGTTTGAGGAAATTCCGGGTCCCCAAGGATTCATCGATCTTGAAGGCACACCCGTCAAAATGAATCAGGAAACCTGGGCAGAGCGCGAGAAAGTATTCGATTTTGATCTTACCAATGATACAGACCCTGCTCCGGAAGCCCGTAAAGTCGAAGTTCCACCAGAGCCGCGTGTTGATTTCGGCTTTAGTAATCCGAAAGAGCCCGCACCTGAAAAGGTCGAAGATGTGAATGAGCCGCAGTGGATTGATCTTCCTCCGCTTCCGGAAGAAGGCCCGAAGCCCGGTTCGATCCTTCCTTCGCCGACTGTAAGCCCTGATCAGGATCCTGTTGAAATCCGTATCCACGAGTCGGGCGGAACGCAGATCCGTGTTCCGGATCTTAATGAAATGGAGAAAGTTCCTTCGTCTCCTGCTTCCGAGCCGCAGCCTTTTGACATGCCGCCGGTAATGTCTGTGCCGTCGACTTCGGTCAGTGTTCCGGTTTCTTCCGCTCCAAAAGCTTCTATCCCGGAAGTTTCTCCTGTTGAGAATAACAGAGAAGTCGTCGAGAATGCCGAGCCTGCCGAAAAATCGGCACGGACCGCTTCTTCGAGCAGAGCTTCCAACCGGAAATTCGCTAAGGCTCCGACAAATCTCTTATCGCATGATAAGCCGCAAGCTGCCCGACAAGATGTAAATGGTCAGGATGCCGAAGGGATGAAACTGATTGCTGCTCTTCGAAGTTTCGGTATCGAGACCCGTCTCAGCGATGTGACCAGAGGTCCGGCGATCACGAGATTTGAAGTGGTTCCTGCTCCCGGTATCAAGGTAAGCCGTATTACAAATCTTTCGGATGATATCGCGCTTGCTCTTGCCGCTCAGAGTATCCGTATCGAAGCGCCGATCCCGGGTAAATCCGCTGTCGGTATCGAGGTTCCGAATAAAAAGATCGAAGCGGTCCATCTGGGAAACCTCCTGGATTCTTCTGCGTTTAAAAACAGTGACTCCCCGCTGACTGTCGCTCTTGGTAAAGATATCCCGGGAAGCCCGATCCTCTGCGATCTGGCTAAGATGCCGCACCTTTTGATCGCAGGCTCCACCGGTTCCGGTAAATCCGTATGTATTAACTCGATCCTGATCAGTATCCTTTGTCATGCAACCCCTGAACAGGTCAGAATGATCATGGTCGACCCGAAGGTGGTAGAACTTGCTGTCTATAACGGCATTCCGCATTTGCTCTGTCCTGTTGTCACGGACGCAAAAAAAGCAGCAAATGCTTTGAACTGGGCCGTTATCGAGATGACTGACCGTTATAAGAAATTTGCTGATGCCGCGGTTCGTGATTTTAAAGGATATAACGAATATCAGCGTATGAACGGTGAAAAAGAACTTCCGCTGATCCTTGTGGTTATCGATGAGCTTGCCGACCTGATGCAGGTGGCAAGCAAAGAAGTGGAAGAATCGATCTCGCGTCTTACGGCCATGGCACGTGCCGCAGGTATCCACCTGCTGATCGCGACGCAACGACCTTCCGTTGACGTAATTACAGGTGTGATCAAAGCGAACATTCCGTCACGTATTGCTTTTGCCGTCAGCAGTCAAGTCGACAGCCGAACGATCCTTGATATGGTCGGTGCCGAGAAACTACTTGGAAAAGGCGACATGCTCTACTATCCGCAGAGTGCCGCAAAACCGATCCGCGGTCAGGGTGCTTTTGTAACGGATAAAGAAGTCGAAGAGATTATAGGTTATATAAAGAAGAATAATGATGTACAATATGATGAGGAAACGGCCGAGGCGATCGTCAATGCCAGTAAATCAGGGACTCCGGCTTCTTCCGGCGGAAGTGGAGAAGGGGACGGAGAAGATGAACTCTTCTGTGATGCTGTAGATGTCGTACTTCAGGCCGGCTATGCTTCCGTTTCCATATTGCAGCGGCGCCTGAACCTCGGATATCCGAGAGCTTCACGTTTGATCGATCGTATGGCGGACAAAGGCTATATCGGTCCGTTTGAAGGAAGTAAGCCGAGAAAGATCTTGATCGATCCGGCACAATGGTTAGAAACTAAAGCAAAGAAGGGATAAACACATGAGCGCAAACATTATTTCAGGAAAAGAACTGTCCTCTCTCATCCGCGAGAGAATCAAAAAGGAAACAGCGGAACTTGCCGAAAAATTCGGGAAGAAACCCGGACTTGCGGTAATTCAGGTGGGTGAGGATCCTGCTTCTTCGATCTATGTAAACAATAAGAAGAAAGCCTGCGAGCAAGTCGGATTCCAGTCTTTCGGTTATTCACTTCCCGAGTCTGCTACTGAAAAAGAACTTCTCGATCTTATCGATCAGCTGAATAAGGACGACCGTGTTCACGGTATTCTCTGCCAGCTGCCGCTTCCGAAGCATATGGATGAATTTTCTGTTATCTGTGCGATCGCTCCGGAAAAGGATGTCGACGGGTTCCATCCCGTCAATAAAGGCCTTCTTTCCATCGGCCGTGATTGCCTCGTTTCATGCACACCGAAAGGATGCATTGAGCTTTTAAAGTATGCGAATGTCGATATGAGCGGTAAGAACTGTGTCGTAATCGGCAGAAGTAATATCGTCGGTAAGCCGGTTGCTTCTTTGATGCTCCACGAGAATGCTACGGTCACCGTGGTTCATTCCAGAACCCAAAATATTAAAGAGATCTGTAAGCAGGCGGATATCTTAATCGTAGCTATCGGAAAACAGGGCTTTGTCACCAAGGATTTCGTCAAAGAGGGTGCCGTGATCATCGACGTGGGCATCAATCGCTGCGAAGACGGTAAGGTCAGAGGCGACGTCGATTTTGACGATGTTGCAGAAATCGCTTCTGCGATCACTCCGGTTCCCGGCGGTGTCGGCCCGATGACCATCACCATGCTCCTTCAGAATACTCTGGAAGCATTTACAAGAATTGAAGAAAGAAGGTAACTGATATGAGCATTCGGTCTGCGGAAATTATTTGTGTCGGTACTGAACTTCTTATGGGTTCGACCCTGAATACGAACTGCCGTTTTCTGGCACAGGAACTGGTAGACCTTGGTATCCCTTCCTATCATCAGGTCGTGGTCGGTGATAATCACGACAGACTTGCCGAGCAGATAAGAGAAAGTGCGGCTCGTGCCGATCTTCTTATCCTGACCGGCGGCCTGGGTCCGACGACCGACGATATTACTATGAGCGTTGCAGCTGAAGTGGCAGGCAGAGAACTTGTTTTTGATCAGGACAGTTTTGATGCGATCACGGAATATTTCCGTCGCCTTTTCAGAAATATGCCGAAGAATAACAGAAAACAGGCAATGCTTCCGGAAGGAGCTACGATCCTGAAGAATAATAACGGTACTGCTCCGGGGGCGATGTTCGAGTATGCCTGTCCGACGGAAGAGGATCCGGATCGTGTGGTTTATTTTGTACTGCTTCCGGGTCCGCCGTCTGAAATGTCTCTGATGTTTAAAGAAGAGGTGCGTCCGATCCTGGAAAAGATGAGCGATGCTAAGTTGGAATCTAAGTATGTACACCTTTTCGGAATCGGTGAATCTGATGCCGCAGAGCGTATTTCCGATCTTATTGATGCGCAGACCAATCCTACGATCGCTCCGTATGCATCGGAGGGCGAGTGCATGTTCCGCATCACACAGCGTATCGAGAAAGGTGAGGAGGAGAAGGATCTGATCACTCCGATCATCGACATTATGAAAGAACGCTTCGGCCAGTGCATTTACGAGATCGGTGACCGTCCTTTGAAGAAAGTTGCCTTCGATATGCTCCTTGAAAAGAAGAAGACTGTCTGCTTTGCCGAAAGCTGTACGGCAGGTATGGTTTCTTCTTCCTTTGTTGATATTCCGGGTGCATCTCAAGTATTTATGGGTTCTGTAGTTACATACGGCAATCAGGTAAAGACCAATCTTCTCGGGGTCTCTGACGATGTCCTCGAAAATCTCGGTGCGGTTAGCCGTGAGTGTGCTCAGGAAATGGCTGAAGGTGCAAGAAAACTTCTCGGTACCGATATAGCCGTATCGATCACGGGTATTGCCGGTCCAACCGGAGAGAGTGCAGCAAAACCGGTCGGCCTTGTTTATCTGGCGATCACTGATGAAAACGGAACCGAGGTAAAAGAGGTTCATCTTAGCGGCAACAGAAGCCGTGTACGTCATGTTGCCGTTCTCCATGCATTTAATCTGATCAGAATGAGACTTTCATGAGTAATCCTATTGAACAACGAAAAAGACACACACAAAACAAAAAGACTAACAGCATAGCCTTTTCAACGATTATTATGATCATTGGCCTGATCCTTTCAAAAGGATCAGGATTTTTGCGTACGGTCATCATCGGTCACAAGTTTTCCGAAACGTATCGAGATGCTTTTGTTGCCGCATTTTTGATCCCTGACTTTGTATTTGCGCTGTTGGTCGGCGGATCAATCCAGTCGGCGATCACTCCGACCCTTTCCAAAGCGATCGAACAGAAGACTCAGAAGAAGGTCTGGAGAGGTGTCAGTATCTTCATTACCTGGATGAGTCTTTTCGTATTGACTTTTGTTATTATCTGCGAAGTCTTTTCCAACTATCTTTATAATGCATTCAACCAAGGCAAGAGCGAGGATGTTGTCCGTCTGGCCGGCAATATGGCGAGGACTTTGTATCCGCAGATCTTCTTTATGATGCTGGCGGCACTTTGCATTGGCGTTCTAAATGCCTATAAGAAGTTCGGTTCCACGGCATTTGGCCCGCCGATCTATAACATCTGTGTGCTTTTGGCGATCGGACTTCTCGGTGGGTCAAATGAAGAATCCTTGTATCTGACCGGTGTCGGTGTTATGGCTGCCGCCATGATCTATTTCGTCTTTCAGCTCTTTATGGGCAGAAGGGAAATGGTTCATTATCGTCCTTCTCTGGATACGAAAGATCCCGAGTTTCGGCGTCTGTTTAAACTGGCGATTCCGATCCTGATCTCTGCATCGATCGTTCAAGTCAATATGCTCCTTTTAAATTCGTTCGCGACCAGATTCGGTGACGGGCCGCTGTATGCACTTAACAGTGCTTCGACGCTCTGGCAGCTTCCCTATGGTATTTTTGCCGTAGGTATCGGAAACGTTATGCTTCCGTCGCTGGCTTCGCATTTTGCGAATAAAGACTATAAAGAATCCAGTATGCTTCTTTCCGCCAGTATCAAGAACGCTCTTTTCCTTACGATCCCTTGTGCCGGTATTTTCCTGATCATGCCTTTGGATATCGTCAAGACGCTTTTACAATGGTCAGCGAACTTTACGGATAAAAACGCTGAGATGGCTGCTTTGTTCCTGACGGGATATTGTGCCGCTATCGTGCTCCAGTCGGTCATCTTTATTTTGAATCAGGCTTTCTACGCAATCGGTCAGACACGTTTTCCGCTGTTTGCCGGTATCGTATCCATGATTGTGAACTTCGGCATGTGCTTCCTGCTTGTAAACCTCGGATGCGGAGCGATGTGTCTGACGATCTCTTATTCGGTTTCTTGCCTTGTCAGAATGATCCTTCTTGCCTATGTTTATACGACCAGACATAAAAAACTGGCTCCAAGAAGAATGCGTGCATTCCTCATTAAGTCCGCGATCTGCCTGGCCGCACTTCTGATCGCTCTTTATCTGATCAGTCTTATTCCGTTTAACCAGAGCGGTAAACTTCGCCAGTTTGTATGGCTCGGGGCACGTGGAATATTCGCTTTTGCCGTATATTTCGGTATGGCATTTGCCCTTCGTATGGAAGAACTGCAGATTGCTTATGAGCGGTATATCCGACGCTTCTTCAAGAAGAAATCAGCTTCTGCAAAATAATTGATCCCGACATCCGACAATTGTGGCAGAATTGTACGATCTTGTAGGAAAAACTTCCTGTAAAACGCTTGACGTTATGTTATTGTATTGTTAAGATAAATGGCAAAGGAACGAATGTTCGATAAGGAGGCTGTTATGGCGAAGAAAGAATCCAATAAATCCACACAGGACGTTTCAAAGAAGTTAGACAGCGAGAGAGCAAAGGCTTTGGATGCCGCCTTACTTCAGATCGAAAAACAGTTTGGTAAAGGAGCGGTTATGCGTCTGGGAGAACAGACAGGTATGGCTGTTGATGTCATTCCGACAGGTGCTCTTACCCTTGATCTTGCGCTTGGTGTCGGAGGCCTCCCGAAGGGAAGGATCATTGAGATCTACGGACCTGAATCTTCCGGTAAGACAACTGTCGCACTTCATGTTGTTGCTGAATCCCAGAAGCAGGGCGGAACGGCTGCTTTTATCGACGCCGAGCATGCACTTGATCCTGTTTATGCCGCAAAGATCGGCGTAAATATCGATGAACTGATCGTTTCCCAGCCGGATACCGGTGAGCAGGCTCTTGAGATCACAGAAGCTCTCGTTCGAAGTGGCGCCGTTGATGTTGTTGTTATCGACTCTGTAGCGGCTTTAGTACCGAAGGCGGAGATCGACGGTGAAATGGGTGATTCTCACGTAGGTCTTCAGGCACGACTCATGTCTCAGGCTCTTCGTAAGCTTGCAGGTATCATCAGCAAGTCCAGTACAGTATGCATCTTTATTAACCAGTTGCGTGAAAAGGTCGGTGTCATGTTCGGAAATCCGGAAACCACACCGGGCGGCCGCGCTCTTAAGTTCTATTCTTCCGTTCGTCTCGATGTCCGTCGTGTTGAGTCATTGAGAAACGGCGGAGAGGTCATCGGGAACCACACACGTGTAAAGGTTGTTAAGAATAAGGTAGCGCCGCCGTTCCGTGAAGCAGAATTCGATATTATGTACGGTGAAGGTATCTCCAGAGAAGGATGCATTATTGATCTTGCGGTAGAAAAGGACATTATGGAAAAAAGCGGTTCTTGGTTTGCTTATAACGGCCAGAAGATCGGACAGGGTAAAGATAATGCCAAGAACTATCTGAAGGAGCATCCGGAAGTAAGAGATGAGATCGAAGATAAGATCAGAGCACTTCTTTCCGGGAAAGAAGTTGCAGAAGAAGCCGCTGCCGTTGATACTTCCGAGGATGACGAGGAGGAATTCCTCGGAATCGATATCTGATTTCCATGAAAGATATTAAGCAATACAGTGAAGCAAGAAACAAGGCGATCGCCCATATCGGCATCGCCGTTTCTTCATCCGGAAAGATCAGGGATTACCTTTCTGAGGCAGGGTATGACAAAGACGTGATCGAAGAAGTCATTGAACAGCTTATCGAAGATAAGTATGTGGATGACCGCAGATATGCCCTTAAGATATTGAGGGCAAGATCCGGTGCAAAAGCCGAAGGACGAGTGAAACTTCAGGCCAGGCTAGAAGCATCCGGTATTCCTTATGATGTAATCTTCGAACTCCTTTCCAAACCGGAATTCCAAGACGAAAACACTATAATGGATGTGATCAGTACCCGATATCCGTCTGACAGTTTTTCTTCGGATCCCGCCGTGGCGAAGAAGGAACTTCAGAAAGCGATACGATATCTTGAAAGCAGGGGATATCCTGCGGCTCTTTCTCTTGCATCTTTCCGAAAGATCGTGGATGATGTAGAATAACCGAAGAATCAATACATCAGGCAGGTTATTATGAGAATGAAACAGACGGTTTCCATGATTTCTCTTGGGTGCTCCAAGAATATGATCGATGCTGAATGCATGTCTACCATTTTGAAAAATGACGGTTACGAGCTTGTCGATGACATATCTAAGGCTGAGGCTGCCGTGATCAATACCTGTGGTTTTATCGAAAGCGCAAAAAAAGAAGCGATTGATACGATCCTGGATGTTGCCCGATTGAAAGGGCCCGGAAAGAAACTGAAGTATATCGTCGTCTCCGGCTGCCTTTCTCAGCGTTATCCGAATGAGATCAAAGAGACATTGCCTGAGGTAGATGCTGTTTTGGGCACTTCGCATTATCAGGATATTTCAAATGTCCTCGGTAAGCTTTTTGATAGCGAGAAGTTCGGCTGGAATGATTATATCGGTAAGCCGGGAAGTCTTGCCCATATGCAGCTCGAACGTTCGATCTCAACAAAACCGTTTGCCTGGCTGAAGATCGCGGAAGGATGTTCAAACGGCTGTGCTTTCTGCGCGATCCCGGGCATCCGCGGGAAATATGTTTCCAGACCGATGGATGATATCTTAAAGGAAGCAAAGAACATTGCTTCTTCCGGCATTTCCGAGATCATTCTTGCTGCTCAGGATACGACCGGTTACGGAAAAGATTTATACGGAAAAAGAATGTTACCGGAACTTCTTTCCAAACTGTCCAAGATCAAAGGGCTCAAATCGATACGCATCATGTATGCATATATCGATGGGATCGATGACGAACTCATTAATGAAATGAAAAAGAACAGGAAAGTCCTTCATTATCTGGATATTCCGGTTCAGCACGGCGATGACGAGATCCTCAAGAAGATGAGAAGAAGAGATACTGTCGCTTCAATCACAAATACTCTGAATAAACTTCGAAAAGCGATTCCGGATATCGTCATCCGTTCCACGGTCATGGTCGGATTCCCGGGCGAGAAGAAAGAGCATTTCGAAAACCTTCTGAAAAATCTTAAAATTTGGCGTTTCCAGTGCCTCGGCTGCTTTATCTATTCGCCGGAAGAAAATACCCTCGGATATAATATGCATCCACGCGTACGATCGGATGTTTCAAATAGACGTTATGAGAAGGTCATGGAACTTCAGCAGCAGATCTCGCTTTCCTATAACGAGGCGCGAGTTGGTAAAATCGTCAAAGTGACTATTGATTCTGCTTCTGATGATGGTATATTCTACTTGGGGCGTTCCTACGCAGAAGCACCTGAAGTGGATCCTCTGATCTATGTTGCTTCGACGAACCGTCCGCTGGAAAGCGGAGATACCGTTTCCGTTAAAATACTGGAATGTACGCCCTATGATCTGACAGGAGTTACTGAAGATGAATCTGCCCAATAAATTATCACTCGCAAGGATCATCCTTGTCCCGTTTATTATTCTGTTTATGCTTCCGATCCACATAGGTTCTTTTGCACCGGAAGGCTGGAACAGTTTTATCTGCGAAAATGGAATGATTGTTGCTGCTATTCTTTTTGTTATAGCATCGCTTACGGATCTTCTCGACGGAAAGATCGCCAGAAAGTATAACTTGATCACGAATCTGGGTAAATTTCTTGATTCCCTTGCGGATAAGATGCTTGTCATCTCTGTTCTGATTGCTTTTGTTGATATCAACCGTATTTCATCTGTATGGGTATGCATCATTGTGATTCGTGAATTTGCTGTTACCGGCATGCGTATGCTTGCCAGTGCCAAGGGCGTAGTTATGGCGGCGAAGATGATCGGGAAGATTAAGACGGTCACACAGATGGTTGCTATTTCATATCTGATGTTTGAGACGATCCTGATTAAGATCTTCCATGCTGCAAATAGTTCCCGAGCTATTTCTGATATCACCGATAACGTACAGCTGGTGGGAAATATCCTTCTTATTATCTGCGTGATTATGACCATTATTTCGGGTATGGATTATATCTTAAAAAATCTGGATTATTTCAAAGAAGATAAATAATGGTTTGATTTTCAAAATATTTTCCGTTTTTCTGCGTTTGTGTATTGACAATTCATAACAATTCAATTAAAAACATATATAAAGATTGCGTAAGAGCGATTTGACAGGAGGTTTTAATATGTCATCTGATAATGTATTTGAAAGCGTAAAGTCGATTCTTGTTGATCAACTGAATATATCTGAAGATAGCGTACAGATGGATTCTCTTTTCGTAGATGATCTGAATGCAGATTCTCTCGATATGGTAGAGCTCGTTATGGCTATGGAACAGGAATTCAATATCTCTATCCCGGACGAAGAAGCAGAGCGCATCAAGACTGTTGGTGATGCTGTTGATTTCATCAAGGGAAAGATGTAATCGATCACTCTTTTATAAGAATCTTAAAGGGGACTGTCTGATGAGTAGGACAGTCCCTTCTTTTTTTGTTATACTCTTATAAGACAAAGGAAACAAAAGCGGTATGGAAAGACAGTATTCATCTGAATTTGAACAGTTGGAAAAGAAGATCTCTTATACCTTTAAGGATAAAGAGTTCCTTCTTCTTGCACTTACGCACTCCACTTATGCCTATGAACACAGAAGACTCGGACTTGTTTCGAACCAGCGTTTGGAATTCTTAGGGGATGCGATCCTGGATTTCATCGTCGGAGAAGAGATATATAAGCGTAAAGAAGAATGGAATGAAGGAAAACTCTCCAAAACAAGAGCGCTTATCGTCTGTGAGAAGACTCTTTCGAGAGAAGCCGAGAAGCTTGATATCGGAAAACTCCTTTTCCTGGGAAAAGGTGAAGATGCGACCGGCGGCCGCGAGAAGATCTCGACCCTTGCGGATACCATGGAAGCCTTATTTGCTGCAATCTATCTGGATGGCGGTTTCGATGCGGCCAAGAAGGTCGTACTGTCCTGTCTTCATCCGTATATAGAACAAGCGCTAACCGGTGAACTGGTTTTTGACTATAAAAGTAAACTTTTGGAAAAAGCACAGACAAAACATGAGACCCATCAGGTCGCTTTTCAAGTGGTCTCTGAAGATGGCCCTGTCCATGACAGGACCTTTGAGGTAGCGGTCATGATCGATGAAGAAGAGATCGTCCGGGCAGTCGGCCGCAGCAAGAAACAGGCGGAACAGGAAGCTTCACGTCTGGCTCTTGAAAAATGGAAGACCTGAGCTTTCCTTTTGGCACATCTATTGTGTTATAATGTACCTTTGATATTAGTAGAAAGAGACGATTCATGCATCTTAAGAAGCTGGAAATTCAAGGTTTTAAATCGTTCCCTGAATACACTCTTATCGAGTTTGACAGGGGAATGACGGCTATCGTCGGTCCGAACGGAAGCGGTAAGAGTAACGTTACGGATGCGATCCGCTGGGTCCTTGGTGAGCAGAGTGTCAAAACGCTCCGCGGTTCTAAGATGGAAGACGTTATCTTTAATGGTACGCAGGCAAAGCGTGCCATGAATTTCGCTGAAGTTTCCATGACGCTTGATAACTCGGACGGGATCCTGCCGATCGATTACTACGAAGTACAGATCACCCGAAGACTTTATCGTTCCGGTGAAAGCGAATACCAGATCAATCACGTAAATTGCCGAATGAAGGATATCCTGCAGCTCTTTATGGATACCGGATTAGGTAAAGACGGTTATTCAATTATCGGTCAGGGGCGAGTGGATGATATTCTTTCCACTAAGTCGGAAGACAGACGTAAAGTCCTCGAAGAAGCATCCGGAATCGTCAAGTTCAAGACAAGAAAAGAAGAGTCCGAAAGGAAACTGAATGCGGCCGAACAGAATCTCGTCCGTATTAATGACATTCTGGATGAACTCGGAAATCAGATCGGACCTCTTTCCGAACAGGCAGAAAAGGCCAAGAAGTATCACGAACTCTATGATGAGTGGAAAAAGGACGATATTGCCGTCATCCTGCATTTGATTGATAGAAATAAGGAGTTTCTGGATTCCAGTGCGGATGAGAGAGCATCTCTTAAGCAGGCAATCGAAGATCAGGAGAATCTGGTCCTGAAGATCCGTTCCGAGAACAGAGAACTGACCGAGCGTTCTGCCTCTCTTGAAGAAGAGATCGAAAATACGCGTCAGGAACGATCAGATGTTACCGAAAAGATTCATGAGATCAACAGCCAGATGCTCCTTTTAAAAGAACGTCATGACCAGTTAAAGCTTCGCATCAAGGCAGCAGAGGGGTCTGATGATGAACAGACCATGGAGATCGAACGATTGGATGCCGAGATCAAGACTTCAAACGAGCAGATCGCAAAGCTGGAGACAGAAAAGACCAATCTTACCAATGAACTTTCTGCAGTAGAGAAGTCTTACTCGGCATTAATGGAAAAGATGGCCGGAAATCAGGCAAGACAGTCTGACCTCCGTAAAAAGATCGATATGCTCACAAATGAGATCTTCGAGGTTCGTGAAATGGTGTCGAATCTCTCAGGAGACATGATGGTCAAGGAGGCCCGTATCAAGTCTCTGTCGGAAGACCGTATGATCATGATCTCCGAGCGTAACGAAGCAGAGAAGAGAAGATCACAGCTGGACGAAGATATGAAGCGGGTCCTTAAAGAGACCGCTGAACTCGCCGCGCAGGTTTCCGACAAACAAATGGAACTTGCCGAGATGCGCAAAAAAGATGACGATATGGCATCCGACCTCGAAGGAAAACAGCGTCTGCTTTCTAATATCGACTTTAGTATCAAGACTTTGGAGAATCTTGAAAAGAGCCGCGAAGGGTATCAGGAATCCGTTCGACGCCTTCTTTCCAGTACGGATAAAGATCCGAAGCTTTCGTCTAAAGTGATCGGTATCCTCGGCGAACTCGTTAAAGTCGAGAAGGAATATGAAACTGCGATCGAGATTGCTCTCGGTAATGCCGTTCATAATATAGTTACTCAAAATGACAAAGATGCGTCTCTTTTGATCGACCATCTGAAACAGAATCATCTTGGCCGTGTTACCTTCCTTCCGATCGATTCGATCCGCCCGAGACTTCTGGAAGATAACTATTTGCGTGATGCCAAGCGGTCGAAAGGATATATCGGCCTTGCTTCCGAGCTTGTCGAGACCCGACCTGAACTGCGCGATATTATCGACAATATTCTCGGTCGTATCGTTGTGGTAGATGAGCTTGAAAACGGTATTGCCATGGCAAAAGCAGCAAGATATGCATATCGAGTCGTATCTCTTTCGGGCGATGTGGTCAATCCGGGCGGTTCTCTAACGGGTGGCAGCATTAACAAGAAATTATCGAACCTTCTCGGACGTGCCCGCGAACTTGAGGACATGAGAAAGAAGAAGTCGCAGGTAAATCGTGAGATCGCCAAGATCGAGGCACAGAGACAGGAATTCGCCCAGGAGATCAAAGAAGTCGCCAGACAAC
>CAJOLL010000045.1 GCA_905235455.1 uncultured Clostridia bacterium | reverse complement strand
ATTGCATATGCTTTTTATAACCTGTGGGTCACCAATCAGCGTAATAATAAGATGATCAGTTCGGTGGTCGCCGCATCGGAGTTCAGTCTGGAGTTTAAAGAGAATATCGACTACCAGACCTACCTTGTTATCGTCGGTAATGTTTCTTATGAGGATTCGGGTCTGGACGAAGAACTCGCCAAAGCGCGTCAGGTCGTCGAGGAGCTTAAGGGGTATACGAATACAGAAGATAACAGAACGCGTCTTCAGTATATAGAGAAGTACTTAAATAACCTGGAGACGTATCTACAGGAGATCACGAAGAATCTCGAATACGAGAACAATTACGAAGAAAACCAGCTCATCTGGGAAAACGACGTGCAGATCGTAACGCTTCTTATCCAGGATTCCATTAATGAGTATATCTATTATGAGAATCGGCAGATCCAGACGGCGCAGTCGGAGAATAATGCTTTCTTCATGAATATCGTCGAGATCTCGGCGGGTCTTCTTGCATTTGGTCTTATCTCCATGATCGTCGTTTCCTACATTGGCCCGAAATGGATCACGCGACCGATCGAGGAGCAGGTCAAGCAAGAGCAGAAGATGCTCCGTAAATCCGAGTTTGATCTTTTGCAGTCGCAGATCAATCCGCACTTTCTCTATAACACATTGGATGCAATCGTATGGTCGGCCGAAGCGGGAAACCAGAAGCAGGTCGTCAGCATGGTCGGAAACCTTTCGGACTTTTTCCGTCTTTCGCTGAATAAAGGTAAAGAGAACGTCACGATCCGGGAGGAACTTGCGCATGTAAGGTCTTATCTGGAGATCCAGCATATCCGTTACCAGGACATTATGGAGTATGAGATCTCAGTCCCGGAGGAGTTCTACGACTACATGATCCCGAAGCTCTCTGTCCAGCCGATCGTAGAGAATGCACTCTACCACGGCATCAAGAACAAGCGCGGCGGCGGTAAGATCACGGTCACGGGTGAAGAGAAAAAGGACTGGTTCGCGATCGTGGTCGAAGATAACGGGAAAGGTATGACCGAGGACCGTCTTCGTGAAGTTCGAAAAGCACTGCGCGAGAGAACGACGGAGCAGAGCGCCGTCTATGGCATGTACAACGTCAATGAGAGGATCCGCCTGACATATGGAGAGGACTACGGTGTGCATATCGAGAGTATCCCGGATAAAGGAACGCGAGTGATCATCAGACTTCCCAAAGAATAAGCGATTTATGCGGATAAACAGTGCTTTTTCAACAGAAAACATCAGTTTTTCTTTACTGCAATAGCAGCAAAGAAGAAAAAACCAAACCGAAATCGTAAAAAAATCAACCACGGAAATGAAGTGAGAAAAAAACGAACTTCGTTTCCGTTTTTTCTGAATGGTCTTTTTTCGTGTGAATCCTAAAATGAACTCAGATAACGGGGGAAGACCCCGAATATGGTTTATACCAGGGAGGATAAAAAATGAAAAAAGTTGTAGCACTTATTATGACAGCTTGTGTTGCTCTCGGTCTGATGGCTTGCTCCAGTTCCGACAAGAAAGACACAACAGCTGCCAACAAAGAAACCGAAGCTGCAGGCAAAGAAACTGAAAAGACCGGCGGATCTTCCGATCTGATCAAAGTCGGTATCATCAACAATGACCCGAACGAGTCCGGTTATCGTACAGCTAACGATGCTGACCTTCAGAAGATGTTCTGCAAAGAGAATGGTTACGATGCTTCTTTCGCATACAGCCTTAAGAACGATGAACAGATCAAGTATGCTCAGGGCTTTATCCAGGACGAAGTTGACTATCTCCTTCTCTCCGCTGCTGACACGGCAGGCTGGGACACAGTTCTCCAGGATGCCAAGAACGCAGGCGTAAAGGTTATCCTTTTCGATAGAACGATCGATGCAGATCCGAGTCTTTATGAAGCTTCCATCGTATCCGACATGGATAAGGAAGGTGAAACAGCAGTAAACTGGCTCGCAGGTCAGGGACTTTCCGAGTACAACGTAATTCACATTCAGGGTGTTATGGGTTCCGCTGCTCAGCAGGGCAGATCCGGTGCTCTCGATAAAAAGGTTGAAGCAGAAGCTAACTGGAATATCGTTAAGCAGCAGACCGCTGAGTGGAACGCTGAAAAAGCACAGCAGATCGTTCAGTCCGTTATCGACTCCGGCACATCTTTCAACGTAATCTATGCTGAGAATGACGACATGGCTAAGGGCGCTGTAGCAGCTCTTGACGCAGCAGGTATTTCTCACGGCGTAGGCAAAGATGTTATCGTAATGGGCTTTGACTGCAACAAGTGGGCTCTTGAAGAGCTGCTGAAGCAGAACTGGAACTATGACGGTCAGTGCAATCCGTTCCAGGCCAGCTATATCGATGCCATCATCAAGGATCTCGAAGCAGGTAAGACTCCTGAAAAGACCGTTATCATGGATGAAAAGGGATTCGACGCTGCAACAATTTCACAGGCAGACGTAGATAACTACGGTATCTGATACATAACCATTTACCCGAAATGCGGTGCGGTTTGACCGTGAGGAAAGACCGCACCGTATTTTTCAAAACAGAGAAGAGGTATGACCCGTGGATGAGTATAGATTGCTCGAAATGAGAGGCATCGATAAAACATTTCCAGGTGTTCGCGCATTACAGAATGTGGACTTTACCTTAAACGCAGGTGAGATCCATGCACTGATGGGTGAAAACGGAGCAGGAAAATCAACACTGATAAAGGTCTTGACCGGTGTGTACAGTAAAGATGCGGGAACCATCCATCTGGATGGAAAGGAAGTAAAGATCCATTCCCCGCAGGATGCACAGAATGCCGGTATCAGTACTGTGTATCAGGAGATCACATTGTGTCCGAACCTTTCTGTTGCCGAGAACATGTTCATCGGCCGCGGAAACGGAAAAATCACCAACTGGAAAGAAATGAATGATCGGGCGAAGGCTCTCTTGGAGAGACTCGATATTCCCGCCAAGGCTACACAGCAGCTGGCAAACTGTTCTATCGCCGTTCAGCAGATGGTTGCGATCGCACGTGCGATAGATATGGAGTGCAAAGTTCTTATTTTAGACGAACCGACATCCTCATTGGATGAGCAAGAGGTAGAAAAGCTTTTCGGATTCATGAGAGATCTGAAAGCAATGGGTGTCGGTATCATTTTCGTGACCCACTTTCTGGATCAGGTCTATGAAGTCTGTGATAAGATCACGGTTCTGCGTGACGGCCAATTGGTAGGCGAATATGAGATCAGGGATCTCCCGAGAGTGCAACTCGTCGCAAAAATGCTCGGTAAAGAAATGGATGATCTTTCGGATATTAAGGGAGAACATGAAGCGTACCATTCCCCGGACGCAGACATGAAGATATTCGAGGCAGAGAAACTCCAGAGTAATACCGGTATCAAGCCTTTCAATTTCTATATCAATAAGGGCGAAGTCAACGGGTTCACCGGCCTGCTCGGATCCGGCCGAAGTGAGTGTGTACGAGCAATCTTCGGAGCGGACCGGGTCATCGGTGGTAAGGTGAAAGTAAAAGGTAAGGAAGTTAAGATCCATAAACCGAAAGATGCGATGAAAAACGGTATTGCGTATCTTCCGGAAGACCGTAAAGTCGACGGCATCATCGGAGACCTTTCGGTCCGTGAGAATATCATCCTTGCACTACAGGTCATGAAAGGATTCTTTAAGCCTTTCACAAAAGCTCAGGCCTATGCTTTTGCCGATGAATACATCAAGAAACTCAATATCAAAACGGCTTCGGCTGATACCCCGATCAAATCCCTTTCCGGCGGAAACCAGCAGAAGGTCATCTTAGCAAGATGGCTCCTGATGCATCCGGAATATCTGATCCTGGACGAACCGACACGAGGTATCGACGTCGGTACGAAGGTTGATATTCAGAAGCTGGTCTTAGAGCTTGCTTCGGGCGGCATGAGCATTACCTTTATTTCTTCGGAGACAGACGAGATGCTCCGTACATGTTCCAGACTGATCGTCATGAGAGACCGAAAGGTCGTCGGTGAACTGAGCGGAGAAGATCTGACACAATCAATGATCATGAGTACTATTGCAGGAGGAGAGTCGGATGAGTAAAGACAATTCGCAGGCATCGGCCAATAAGTTTCTCACAATGGTGAAGAAGGTCGTGTCGCATCAGATGTTTATCCCGATTATGGCCCTCTTGATCCTGGCAATCGTCAACCTGGCTTTTGATCCTAACTTTTTTAGAATCACACTTGGAAAGAACAATGCCGGAAACCCTATCCTGTCCGGTCCATTGATTACCATCCTGGACTATGGTGCCGAGACCGCTATCCTCGCAATCGGTATGACACTGGTTACAGCGGCTGCAGGCGGCCAGGATATCTCAGTCGGTGCAACGATCGCTATCGCGGGTTCGGCTATGCTGCGCGTCCTCTGCGGTACTAACCCCTCTCCCGATACGATCCAGGCACCGATCATCGTGGCATTTTTAGTCGCTTGCTTAGTCGGTATCGCCTGCGGTGCTTTTAACGGCGCATTGGTATCGCTCTTTAAAATCCAGCCGATGATCGCGACGCTGATACTGTTTACTGCAGGCCGATCAATCGCCGCATGGATCAACTACAACAAGCTTCCGGTCGTTCCGGATCCGAAGTTTGCTTATTTCGGCGGCATTATCCCGGGCATTCCGGTTCCGACACCGATCTTTATCATGCTGGCCTGTGTCATTATTATGGCGCTTGTTCTGAAGTTTACTAACCTCGGGCTTTATACCCAGTCGGTAGGTATCAACGAAAAGTCGGCAAAACTGAATGGCATCAATCCGATTCTTATCAAGTTCATCGCGTTCGTTATCCTCGGACTTTGCGTCGCAGTTGCAGCACTTATCAAGGTTTCCCGTATTTCGACGATCAACTACAGCGTAATCGCGAAAGATATCGAGATGGATGCGATCCTCGCGGTCGCTCTCGGCGGAAATGCACTTTCCGGCGGTAAGTTCAATATGTGGGCATCGGTCCTCGGTGCGTATGTATTCCAGTTCCTGACGACAACACTTTATAAGTTCAATATCGCCTCTTCGGCACTTCCTGCATACAAGGCGACTGTCGTTATCCTGCTGGTATTCTTCTCGGCACCGAAGGTTCGTGAAACGATCGGCAAGGGATTTAAGAGAATAAAAGAATTCATCGGCAAGCTTTCTAAACGTGACGCAGCCGGTAAAGCAAGTAAGGGGGAAGCATAATGGATAAAAAGAAGCTGAAAGGCAGCATTTTTAATCGCATAAGCGATACCAACCTTCTTCTTTGCATCACGATTGTGATATTCCTTTTGATGTACATCAGCGCGATCGTATTCCTGGGCGGCGGATTCAAAAAACCGCAGATGTTCTTCAATATTTTAAACAACGAAGCACCTTTGATCATTACGGCATGTGGTATGAGTATCGTTATGATCACCGGCGGGATCGATATCTCCATCGGCGGTGTTGTCGCTCTTGTATGTATGTCTTGCGCGGTCTATCTGGATAAGACTCCGGGCGGAGGAAACCTCTGGGTATCGCTTTTGATCGCACTTGCGATCGGACTTCTGTTCGGTATCGTTCAGGGTTATCTTGTTGCCTATTGTGAGATCCAGCCGTTTATCGTAACGCTGGCCGGCATGTTCTTTGCCCGAGGTATGACGACGATCGTAAACACAGATCCGTTCAACGTCGAGAACAGCGCTTTTCGAAAATTAAAAGATACCAGGATCACCATCCCGAAAATGGGATCTTACACGAAAAAAGGATTATATCAATCTGCTTATATTGAGATCGGTGTGGTCGTTGCACTCGTGATTGTGGTAGTATTGTTCTTAGTACTGCGCTACACCAAGCTCGGCCGATCCTTCTACGCGGTAGGCGGAAACTCGCAGAGCGCTCTGATGCTCGGCATCAACGTCAAAAGGACGAAGTTCCTCTCGCACGTGATCTGCGGACTGATGGCAGGTATCGGAGGTTATGTATATTTCCTCCATGTCGGCTCCGGCGCTCCTTCTCATGCGACAGGCATGGAAATGAACGCGATCGCATCCTCCATTATCGGCGGTACGATGCTCACGGGTGGCGTAGGCAATATTATCGGAACGCTGTTTGGAGTTCTTTCCTTAAGCTCGATTCAGAACATCGTCTCCAGTGCCGGCCTTGGTCAGGCCTGGTGGACAGGTATCACGATCGGTGCCATGCTCTGCCTGTTCCTTTTGATCCAGAGCATCGTAATGTGGGCAAAGAAGAGGTCTCTCAAAGCGTAAGGGAGATTAAAATGAAAAAACCGGTCCACCTGACTGTATTATTGCTCCTGCTGGCAGTTCTTACATCTGCCTGCAGGAGTAATGCTGTTCCGCAGACGGAATCAGAACCTGTAGCCGATACCAAAACGGTGACGGTCGGATTCTCTCAGCTCGGTGCCGAATCTGACTGGAGATCCGCACACACCGATTCGATCCTGACGGCGCTTTCGAAAGAGAACGGTTTTACTTTGACGTATAAAAACGGGCAGCAGAAGCAGGCCAATCAGGTCACGGCGCTTCGGATGTTCATCCAGCAGGAGGTCGATTACATCGTTCTGGCACCGGAAACCGAAACCGGCTGGGACTTCGTTTTGAAGGAAGCCAAGGACGCGGGGATTCCGGTCATCATCGTCGATCGACGTGTCGATGTCGAGGATCAGTCTCTATATTCGTGCTGGGTCGGGTCCGACTTCGAACTCGAAGGGAAGAAGATGTGTGCCTGGATCAATGAATACAGCAACATTAACGGGATCGCGCCCGAGGACCTTCATATCGCACATATCCAGGGAACGCTCGGCTCCACCGCGCAGATCGGAAGGACGCGCGGCCTGAATAATGCCGTGCAGGAATACGGCTGGGATCTGCTCGCCCAGGAGAGCGGCGATTTTACCGAGACACGAGGAAGAGAAGTCATGGCATCCTTCCTGAACCGTTTCGACAACATCAATGTCGTATACTGCGAGAACGATAACGAAGCCATCGGTGCGATCGATGCGATCGAGGCGTCCGGCAGAAAGGTCGGCTCGGATATTAAAAACGGTGAGATCATGGTCGTATCTTTCGACGGGATCAACCAGGAAGCGATGAAATATCTGCAGGAGGGAAAGATCTCCTGCATCGGTGAATGTAATCCGCTTCACGGGCCTCGTGTGCTCGATCTGATCAATACGCTCGAAGAGGGAAAAGAACCGGAAAAGTACAGTTATGTTCCGGAGACATTATTTAGCTCTGTTCCGCAGATCAAGAGCGTTTCGGTCGAAGGGGAAACCTACGAAGTCACTATTAAATGAGCACTCACTTCCACGGCGCTTTGCGGATGAAGATCCTTCCGTAAAAGCACTGTTATTGCCTCTAAAACTACTTATTCATCAGCAGAAGAGTCAGTCGGACGAGAAAAGTGTGATTAACGATAAGCGCGGATCGCGGAGGCGAAAGCCAGGCTTTTATACTTTCGGGGGCTGACCGCTTCACCGAGGCTTGCTGCTTCCTTTTCTAAGAAGGCGGGGAGATGGATCTCGTAGCCGAGCATGTTCCACTTCAGATGAGAAAAGACGTGCCTGCTTTTTCCGATCGGACGGATGTCCAAAAGATCTTTGGAATGTTCGTACGAGTCTTCAGATCCGGACTTCGTGCTATCAGATTTCGGAAGGCTTTCCAAAGAGAAGTGCTCCGAAAGAAAAGCTCTCACTTCGGAAGAGGTCTTGATCCCGGGAATATCGACCAGTTCGTAAAGCCCTGCCAGAAGACCTCTGGCGGGGCGTTTTTTTACGATGATCTTATTGCCGACGTAGATCTTTAAGATCGTGTGATCTTCGGTCGGGGTCTCTTTCTTTTCTTTCTTTGCGGGGAAGTCTTCCTGCTTTCCCAGAAGATAAGCACTGCAGTTCGCGTGCAGGGGACAGGCGTCGCATTTCGGGGAGCGCGGGGTACAGATCAGAGAGCCCAAGTCCATCAGGGCTTCGTTAAAGTCACCGGGTGCATCTTCCGGAAGATCTGAAGATACGCGCTTATAGATCTCCTTATAGGTCGATTGTTCAGAGGGAACGAGCGGAAGAGAGTGCAGCCGGCAGTAGATGCGGATGCAGTTGCCGTCGACGGCGGGAATGGCGACGTCATAAGCAAGAGAAGCGATGGCTCCCTGCATGTATGGACCGATTCCCGGGATCGTAATAAGAAGATCCGGGTCGGACGGAAGAGTTCCGCCGAAGTGCTCGCAGATATATTCGGCACCGCGCTTTAAGTTTCTCGCCCGAGAGTAATACCCGAGACCTTCCCAAAACTTGAGCACTTCATCTTCCGTTGCTTTTGCCAAAGAAGAAGGGTCGGGAAAACGCTTTAGAAAACGCGGATAGTAATCGAGCACGGTCGCAACACGAGTCTGTTGGAGCATGGCTTCGGAGATCCAGGTCGAATAGGGCGTGCGGGCAAATCTCCAGGGGAGATCTCTGCGGTTTTCGTAAAACCAGGAAAGAAGAGAAGAACTGATCGCGGCGAGTTCTTTTTGTGCGGGATCACTCAGCGCCATGGCAGGAACATGATCAGGAAGGCAAAAGTGTTTGCCATAAAAGCGACAGGTCTTCCGTTTCGAATCTTTGTTCCGAGCGCGGAGAAGACTTCTCTGGTCGCGCAGATCTTATCAGAGACCGTGACCAGGGCCGCTTCTTTATATCTCGGCGGAATCGGAGTCATCGGGAACATGTGTCTTTTGATGATGTTTTCCTCGACAGGCGTCAGGTCAAAATCACGATTGGCATTCTCGCACGCAATGCGCGGGTGATGGAAGCCGTGAAGCTTCTCGAGTTTGACGTTGTGCCAGTCATAAAGGAAATAGTCATGAAGAAGTGCGCCTCTTACGAGCTGCTTCTGCTTAAAGCGGAAGGGAAGGATCATCGACAGGAAAAGCGCTGTCTTGGCGACGGCGATGCTGTGATCGTAGCAGGAACAGTGACCGTGCTGCTTGAAATTCTTGAGCTGGTTGAGATGCCCGGTCTTTAAAACCGGTTCTGAAAGGTGATGGAAAAGAATGTCACGCTTGATCAATAATCTCAATTTATATCTCCTGCCGAGTGTTATTCGTGCCTTCACACATGTGCTATTTTATTACAAGGAAAAGGGCAGTTCAATGCCGTTTACCAAAACTTAACATAAGCGGAGAATGATTGACATTTAGCCTTTGAAAATATAAACTTATAAGGCAAGTGAG
Source organism: uncultured Clostridia bacterium (assembly GCA_905235455.1). Classification (GTDB taxonomy): domain Bacteria; phylum Bacillota; class Clostridia; order Saccharofermentanales; family Saccharofermentanaceae; genus Scatonaster. The sequence goes on along the minus strand of CAJOLL010000045.1, from coordinate 5,441 downwards.
CTCGTGCTCCCATTTTTTTGCCCCAGTTTCGAAATCGATTTCGAAACGTTTCCCTTCTCCTCGGAAAAAAGTGGGAAACACGGGTCACTTACTCTTGTCAATACGGCGCTGCTTCCCAGGCGCGTATACATAATTTCATCAAAGGAGTGTATGGAATATGAGTACACAAATCGAACAAAATGCAATCTCCGCTATCCGTGTTCTTTCTGCGGATATGATTCAGAAGGCCAACTCCGGTCACCCGGGTCTCCCGCTCGGTGCCGCTTCTGTGGCTTACACGCTCTGGGGTAAGGAAATGAACTTTGACCCGAAGGATCCGAAGTGGATCAACAGAGACCGCTTTGTTCTTTCCGGCGGTCACGGCTCTGCTCTTTATTATTCTCTTCTGCACCTGTTTGGAGTAGGCGGTCTGTCCGTCGAGGATCTCAAGCAGTTCCGTCAGATGGACAGTAAGACACCGGGTCACCCGGAATACGGCCACACGGCAGGTATCGACGCAACGACCGGCCCTCTGGGAGCAGGTCTTTCCATGGCAGTCGGTATGGCAGTTGCCGAGGCACACCTTGCCGAGACATTCAATAAACCGAATTTCGATGTGATCGACCACTACACATATGTTATGTGCGGTGACGGATGCCTTATGGAAGGTATTTCCGAAGAAGCTCTTTCTCTTGCGGGTACTCTCGGCCTGGAGAAACTGATCGTTCTTTATGACTCCAACAACATCAGTATCGAAGGTTCCACGGACATTGCTTTCACAGAGGATGTCAGACAGCGTATGGCTGCTTACGGTTTCCAGACGATCCTTGTTGAGGATGGCAACAACATTGACGAGATCCAGAAGGCAATTGACTTGGCTAAGGCGGAGAAGGTAAGACCTTCCTTTATCGAGGTCAAGACCGTTATCGGTTACGGCTGCGAAGCGAAGCAGGGTACACCGGCTGCACACGGCGAGCCGCTGGGTGAAGAGAATGTCGCTAAGATGAGAAAGACACTTGACTGGCCGTGCGAAGAGTCTTTCGTAGTACCGCAGGACGTTTACGATTACTATTCCGAGCTCGGCGCCAAGGGCACAAAGGCTCACGCTGAGTGGGACGCTCTCTTCGAGAAGTGGAGCGCTTCTTATCCGGATCTTAAAGCGCTGTGGGACAAGTTCTTCAACAATGATTATTCTGCACTGCTTAATGACGAAGATCTCTGGACTGTTGACGACAAGCCGCAGGCTTCCCGTGCTCTCGGCGGTAAGGTCCTCAATAAACTTGCCGACCGTATCCCGAACCTCATCGGCGGTTCTGCCGACCTGGCTCCGTCCAACAAGTCTTACATGAACGATAAGGGTGATTTCAGCAAGGCAGACAGAGCCGGAAGAAACATGCACTTTGGTGTGCGTGAACTCGCTATGGCAGGTATCAGCAACGGTATGCTGCTCCACGGCGGTCTTCGTTCCTACTGCGCGACCTTCTTCGTATTCTCCGATTACACAAAGCCGATGGCTCGTCTGTCCGCTCTCATGAACATCCCGCAGATCTTTATGTTTACGCACGACAGTATCGGTGTCGGTGAAGACGGTCCGACGCATGAGCCGGTAGAACAGCTGACCATGCTCCGTTCCATGCCGAACTTCAACGTATGGCGTCCGTGTGATGCAACAGAGACTGTTGCTTCCTGGGTAGCTGCCATCTCTTCCGAGAAGACACCTTCTGCTCTGGTACTTTCCAGGCAGAACCTCATGCCTCTGACAACTTCCTCCAAGGAAGCTCTGAAGGGTGCTTATATCGTAGCAAAAGAGTCTAAGGATAAGCCGGACGTGATCATCATGGCTTCCGGTTCCGAAGTAGAACTCGGTATCAAGGCAAAAGACGAACTTGCTTCCGAGGGTATCGACGCTCGTGTCGTATCCGTTCCTTGTCTCGATGTATTCCTTGCTCAGGATAAGGCATATCGTGATTCCATCCTCCTTCCGGATGTGACTGCACGTGTTGCCATCGAAGCAGGTTCCTCTTACTCCTGGGGTAAACTGTGTGGTATCGACGGCGGTTACGTCACCATGGATACCTTCGGCGCCAGCGGTAAGCCGTCCATGCTCATGGAAAAATTCGGATTCACGGTTGCAAACGTTGTGGCAACCTGTAAAGGAGTTCTCAACAAGTAAGAACTTTTGATCCGCCGGGATCCTGTGTCGGGTCCCGGCGGAACTCTATCCCAATGAGGGAAAAACCGCTTTTCGAAAAGAAAAAACCAAAAAAAGAAAAATCAATAAGAAGGACTAGGACTACTACATGGCAACGATCTACGATATAGCTAAAGCCTGCGGACTTTCTCCGGCTACCGTTTCAAAGGCGTTGTCCAATGCCAGTGACGTTTCCGCGGCGACGCGTGAACGTGTGCGCCGTACCGCGCAGGAACTGGATTATGTTCCGAATGCGGGCGCGAGAGCTCTTTCACAGAGCAGGACCTGGTCGATCGGAGTATTGTGCCAGGACGCATCTCAGATGGGTCTGTGGCACTACTTTTTTGCACAGGTCATCGAGAGTTTCAAGGACTATGTCGAGCGCCACGGCTACGATATCGTCTTTATCTCCAACAAGGTCGGAAATCTGGGTCTTTCTTATTTAGGTCATTGCCGTTACCGTCATGTGGACGGGATATTCATCGTCAATACGGACCACTCCCAGAAGGATGCCCGCGAGCTGATGGAGAGCAATCTCCCGAAGATCGCCGTCGACTACAAGGATGATGTAATCGGATGCATCATGACCGATCCGGCGGAAAGTATGCGGGTGCTTTTTACGCATCTATACAATAACGGACACAGAAACATCGTGTATCTCCATGGTGAACGAGGAAAGTTCATCACAGAGGCACGTATTTCCGCTTTGGAAAAAGCGGCGGCCGACCTTTCGTGCGCCGGTGTCACACTCCGTTTGTTCCCGTCTCGATACTATTCCATCGAGGGCGGATATGATTCGATGAAAAAACTGTTGGCAGCGACACCGAGTGACCGTCCGACCGCGGTCATTGCCAGTGATGACTATTCGGCCATCGGCGTGATCGAAGCGATCCGTGACGAAGGCCTTTCGGTTCCGGGCGATATCTCTGTCGTCGGCTTTGACGGGATCGAGATCACGCAAAGATCTTCCCTGAAATTGACGACGATCCGACAGGACACAAAGGCGATCGGCGAAGAGGCGGCAAAGAACCTTCTTGCCCAGATCTCCGGGGAAGAGAATGTTCCCAAGATAATTAAGATACCTCCGCAGCTTCTCCTTGGCGAGAGCTGCAAAAATCTGAATCAATAAATCGAGGTGACAACATGGAAAAATACAAAGACCCGAATTTATCTTTTCAGGAAAGAGCAGAAGACCTGGCAGATAAGATGACATTTGAAGAACAGGTGCCGCAATTAAGCTACGGCGCTCCGGCGATCGACCGTCTCGGCGTCCCGGCATATAACTGGTGGAACGAGGGCCTTCACGGCGTTGCACGTGCCGGTACGGCGACCATGTTCCCGCAGGCGATCGGTCTGGCGGCGATGTTTGATGACAAGCTGCTCGGAAAAGTGGCCAAGATCATCGCAACAGAAGCCCGTGCGAAGTATAATGCATCTTCGAAGAAGGGCGACCGCGATATTTATAAGGGACTTACCCTTTGGAGCCCGAACATCAACATCTTCCGTGATCCCAGATGGGGCAGAGGTCACGAAACGTACGGCGAAGATCCGTATCTGACGACTAAGCTCGGCGTATCTTTCGTAAAGAACCTGCAGGGCGACGGCAAGTTCATGATGGCTGCCGGTTGCGCGAAGCATTTTGCCGCGCACAGCGGACCTGAGGCTCTGCGTCACGAATTTAATACGATCGCTTCGAAGAAGGATCTTTCCGAGACATATCTTCCGGCATTTGAAGCGCTTGTCAAAGAGGCGAAGGTCGAGGGCGTCATGGGTGCTTATACACGTTTGAACGGTGATCCGACCTGCGCCAGCCCGTTCCTCATGGGCAAACTGAAAGAGTGGGGATTTAACGGCTATTTCGTATCCGACTGCTGGGCGATCCGTGACTTCCATGAATCCCACCACGTAACAAAGACTCCTACAGAGTCTGCGGCAATGGCGATCAACGCCGGCTGCGACCTTAACTGCGGCAATACCTATGTGCACATGATCGCTGCCGAGCAGGAAGGTCTCGTTTCTAAAGAAACGATACGAAAGGCCGTCGTCAATCTGATGAGAACAAGAATGAGACTCGGTCTTTTTGAAGAGCATACCGAGTTCGATGATATCCAGTACGATGTCGTTGCCTGCGAGGAACATAGAAAGGTTTCACTCGAGTGCGCGGAGAAGTCGATGGTACTTCTTAAGAATAAGGGAATGCTCCCGCTGAAGAAGAAGTCCCTGAAATCCATCGCCGTCATCGGGCCGAACAGCGACAGTATCGATGCGCTACGCGGCAACTACTACGGCACATCCGTCGCTCCGAAGACCTTCCTTGAAGGGATCCGTGACGAAGTTGCGGGAACAGATATCCGTGTCTACTATGCCGAGGGCGCTTCTCTCAGTAATGACCGCATCCAGCCTCTGGCTTTTGCAGATGACGGTATCGCGGAGGCACTGATCCTTGCCGAGATGAGTGACGCCGTCGTTCTCTGCGTCGGACTTGATGCCACACTTGAAGGTGAGCAGGGCGATACAGGAAACGCATTTGATTCGGGCGATAAGAGAGATCTTCTGCTTCCGGAAGGACAGAGAGTCCTCATCGAGAAAGTCTTAGCACTTGGAAAACCGACTGTTGTTGTTCTGGCAGCAGGTTCTTCGATCAATCCGCTCGCCGAAAAGGCAGACGCACTGATTCAGGCCTGGTATCCGGGCGAGCTCGGCGGTACGGCGCTTGCAAATATCCTTTTCGGAAAGGTTTCTCCTTCCGGAAAGCTCCCGCTGACGTTCTATCAGAGCATCGAGGGCATCCCGGATTTTGCGGACTATTCCATGAAGGGACGCACATACCGTTATACAAGAACGAATATCCTCTATCCGTTCGGATATGGTCTTACCTATTCCAAGGTCGTCGTTACCGACTGTGTCTATGACGATTCTACGGGAAAAGCATCTGTCACCGTACAAAATCAGGGTGACGCGGATACGGAAGATGTCGTACAGCTTTATATCCGTAACACGGCTTCCGAAAACGCGACTCCGTTCCCGAAACTTTGCGGATTTAAGCGTGTGGCGATCCCGTCAGGCGGCGAGATCGTCGTTGAACTTACGATCGAGGAAAGTGCTTTTGACGTAGTAAACGAAGAAGGTGAAGTGATCCGTGAAGGCAATACATTCGATCTGTTCGCCGGAGTTTCCCAGCCGGATGAATTGAGCCGCGAACTGACAGGTTCTTCCTGCGTATGTGTTTCCGTAGTAAAATAAGACGTGCATGAAACAAGGGGCACAAGAT
>CAJOLL010000044.1 GCA_905235455.1 uncultured Clostridia bacterium | reverse complement strand
TAGTGATCGAGCTGCTCTTCAACCTCTTTCGACTCTGCCAAAAGCTTCGCCTTTTTCTCTTCAAATTCTTGACATGCTTCTTCCTTCATTTTTGCGTACTGTTCCTCAGATTCGGTTATAGACTGCTTGACCTCGCTAATTTCGTTCTTCAGTGTGTCTTTCCGCGGCATACCAGTGCATGATGGACGGTATCGAATATGCAGTCACATCCGGCCACTCCACACAGGAACTGGAAAAGGAATTCTGTAAGGACTATGGCGAAGATGCGGACTACATGGAGAAAAACCGCATGTACCGTTGCGAAGAGGATATCTTCACACACTTCTCTACGGAAGAGCGTGACCGTCTCTTCGGTACACCGCCGGCAACCGTTTATGATTCTCTTCGTTGTCTGCTGCATGCCGACGACATGCTTCCGATCCTCTGCGCCGGCGGAGTTTTCAGTGATCAGCTGATATCTTCCTATGCCCACGCGATGCTCGACAGGTGGCAGATGGAGCTTTCCGATCGGATCATTCCGACAAACCTGTCCATTATCAGAAATGTCGTTCCGTTCCACGATCTGACAAACAGTTACGATGTTGATCTTTGGAAAGAGATCGATTCGATCCGCATGAATCTTGCCAAGGACACTTCCGAGTACGTTTCGATCTTCAAGCAGATCCGACTGGCGATCGACGCAAAGAACTTAAAAGAACTGAGTAAGCTCCAGCAGAAGATGAATTCTCTCATGAACGAGATGAACCGCCTGTACGCAGATTACGGCGCCAACCAGATCTAAGCTTCGAGATCTACTCTCAGCTCTAAAACGAAAACAAAAAGAAATCCCCCCGGTGACGAGTTTTGCTTCAGCAAACTGTCTGAGTCACAAGGGGGGATTCCTTTTTAATGGTATTCGTTTTAGAGCCGAGATTCCTCGTCTACTTTTTGAGCTGCCGCTGCCGGATTATTGTTGCAGAAAGCCTCGATCTCTTTGCTGTATCCGAAGATGATACCCGGACGCACAGGCTTCAGCAACTGACTCATGGCCTGTACCGCGTCAGAAGCCGGCTCTTTTTTGGAAAAAGCACCTGTATTCAGCATGGCTACGAGGAAATGAGATCCGTTTCTGTCCATCATCCAAAGCTGATGCATCTTATTGGTCGGGATGAAGTTCATGCTTTCCTTGACCACGCGGGCATATACCCATATGAGATCCTTTACAGGAACACAGTGAAAAACAGATTCACTCATATAGCAGATCGCTGTCTGTGTAAATACAGCCTTTTTCATTACAACCGGAGCAGCAGCGATCTCCGAATTGAGCTTGGCAAGTTCTTCAGGTGTAAAAGACTTCCACTGCTCGATCGACTGCGCATACTGCTTTTTGTTCAGCCTTCCCTGCTTGATCTTACCAAGTTCTGCAGCCTTAGCTGCGATAGCCGGATACTGACTGATAAGGACATTCATGTCTTCCATTTCCATAAATCATCTCACCTTTCTATATTTTTTCAGCAAGAAAAGATGCGGATCACATTGAGAACACTATCCATGCTCTCAAGACCGATCGCAAGCTTTGCTTCATTCAGATCCCCGTCTTTACCGAGGATGACCGCTTTCTCACCTTCTGCTTCATAGACGCAGGGCTGGCAGGAGATCTCCGGGAAAGCCTTCTCGATATCTTCATCGGAACAGAAATCCGAAAGTCTGAGCAATACAGAGATCCGATGTTCTTCGATCGGATCAAGAACCGGCTTATCCGATTCAAACCACTCGGCGATATGGGCACTGCGGCTCTGGTGGTCCGCAGCATCCATAACATCACCGACGACCGCAGAAGCCGTAGCCAGCTTACCTGCTCCCTGTCCGTAGAACATGGCATCGCCTACGGCATTACCGGTCACCATAATGGAATTGAAAACACCGTTTGCACAAGAAAGCGGATGTTCTTTGGAGACAAGATGAGGAGCCACATAGGCAAAAGAACCATCTTCGCCGTTCTCAAAAACGGCCAGAAGCTTGATCGACGCATCCATCTCTTTCGCATATTCCATATCTTTTGTTGTGATGGCGGTAATACCGACTGTAAAGAGTTTGGTCGGATCAACATATGCGCCGTCCATGGCAATCGTAGAAAGGATCGCGATCTTTCTTTGGGCATCGATACCATCCACATCCGCAGAAGGATTCTGTTCGGCATATCCCATGGACTGGGCTTCTTTCAGCGCCTCTTCGAAATCAGAACCATTCTCGGCCATTCTTGTCAGGATATAATTGGTGGTGCCGTTTACGATACCGACAATGCGCTCGATCTTATTGGCAGCAAGACAACGGTGGAGCGGGCGGATGATCGGAATACCGCCTCCGACAGATGCTTCAAAAATATAATTGCAGTTATTCTTGTGCGCCAGATTGACAAGCTCCACACCATGGGTAGATACCAGTTCTTTATTAGAGGTAACGACAGTCTTTCCGGCACTTAATGCCATCTTTGTATATTCGTAAGCGATACGCGCGCCGCCGATGGTCTCAACAACGATCGAGATCTCCGGATCATCGAATACTTCTTCTTTTTTATTTGTTACCAGCGCGGCAAAAGGACTGTCCGGGAATTCTCGGATATCAAGGATCTTCTTGACTCGGAGTTCCTCGCCGAGACGTTTGGCGATCCGATCTTTATTCATTTCGATGACCTCGGCGACACCGCAGCCGACAACACCGAATCCTAAAATAGCAATGCTCTTCATATATATCACTCCCTGGCCATGATTCTGCAGGATCGAACTCCCGGAATCTTCTCTACTTCATTGATCAGCATATCGATCGAACACGTCATCCTGTCCGTCTCCATAGATACGGAAACATCGGCAAGTCCGTTGATCGGGATATTCTGGTTGATCGTCAGGATATTTCCCTTGGCAAAAGCAATGCACTGGATAATACCGGCTAAGATACCCGGAAAATTTTCGACCGCGACGATCAGCGTCACGATTTTTCCCTGGGAAGTCTCATAAAACGGCATAACAGAGTCTTTGTACTTGTAATAGGCGGATCTGGAGAGACTGACCATCTTGACCGCCTCATTTACCGAGACCGCCTTTCCGGAATTCAGGAGTCTTTTTGCCTCCATGACCTTCACAAATACTTCGGGCAAAACATCTGCTTTTACAAGTAAATAATCGTTACTTTCAGCCATTTGCATCCTCATTCAGAAGTAGGATTTGTACTTCATTGTGTCCACGTAGCACGAACACTTGTACACGACGGAAAGTATATCACGATTCTTTTAATCTGGCAAGCATAGCACGCAATGCCTTACCGCGGTGGCTGATCGCGTTCTTTTCTTCATCGGATATCTCAGCTGTCGTTTTTCCGATCTCCGGAACGAAGAAGATCGGGTCATAACCGAACCCGTTCTCGCCTCTTGGTGCATCAAGAAGCACGCCGTCACACTGTTCCTTAACGACAAAATGCGTGCCGTCCGGGCGTACCACGGCGATCGCACAGACAAAGTGCGCCGTCCATTTTTTCCGCGGAACATCCTTGAGCATCTCCCAGATTTTTTCGAACTTCTCCTGATAGGTAGAATCCTCACCACAGAAACGCGAAGAATAGATGCCCGGAGCTCCGTCCAGTGCATCGATGCAAAGACCTGAATCATCCGCCATGACAAAGCCGCCGACCTGTTTTTGGATCGTACTTGCCTTGATCAGGGCATTGCCCTCAAAAGAATCTGCATCCTCTACGATATCCGTATGAATACCGATACTTTCCATTCCGACGATCTCGAACGGAAAATCAGAAAGGATCTCCTTGATCTCATGGATCTTATCCTTATTCTTACTTGCAACCAAAAAACGTTCCATATATTACCTCTCCTTTTGCTTCGCGGAGCTTCTCCGCGGCATTTTTGTCACATGAGTCTCCAGGCCTTCGGATAGGCATTCTTAAGCACCGCTCCGGTCACTTTCGCAAAGCCCAGCGGCAGATCTTCCACACCGACGATGATATTCTCGCCGGCATCCAGATACCCGGTCTCCTCTTCCGTCAGCATGATCGTTTCACATCGGAGATATCGCGTCAGTCTTTCATCATCTCTTCCCAGTGAAAGGAACCTGGACGGACGGATCTGCGATCTTTGAAGTTCCAGCGCAAGTGCCTGAGACGGAATAAACATGCATCCTTTGACCGTATCCTTGATTTCCCCGGGAAAATCGCCCATCTTAACGACCTTCAGACCTTTAAACAGATCTTCGGAAATCGGCAGTATATGCACTTTATCCTTATGAAGGATAAAATCCGTATGGATATGTTCAAGATAAGCATCTGATGCTTCCTCTGTAAGAAGTCCCCGGATAAAGTTACTGAAGCATTCTCTTGCCTTTGAAAATGCGAATTGAGATGAAGACGGGTTTTTCGAAGTCTTCCTCGGATCTTCGGATGCTTCTACTTCTTTCTTCTTTCTCAGATGCACGCAGAAATGTCCTTCACCTTCTGTCTTATGCGGCCAGATACGCATCATGCCTTTATCGTCATGGGTAACCCCGGCAAGGTCTTTATGGGGGACGATCTCGTAATCCGAGTGTTTTTCGAGAAAATCACGGATACGGTCCTCGTTTTCTGCTTCTCCGAATGTACAGGTCGAGTATACGATCGAGCCTCCGGGACGGAGCATCTCGTCCGCATAGCCTAAGATATTTGTCTGGATCGGCACACAACTGTCCGGTCCGAACTTTTCCCAGCTCTTCGGAGCAAACGGATCTCTTCGGAACATGCCCTCTCCTGAACATGGGGCATCGATGATGATCCTGTCAAAAAACTCCCGAAATGGCTTTACCATATGTGCGGGATCCTCATTTAAGATCACGACATTTCCCGCACCGCAACGCTCAAGATTACGAAGAAGCGCACGGGATCTTTCGGTATTGATCTCATTGGCAACGAGAAGTCCCTGTCCTTTCAGGTCTTCCGCGATCCTGGTGGCCTTTCCGCCAGGTGCGGCACACATATCCAGTACATATTCGCCGGGGGTTGTCCCGAGAACGCATGCCGGAAGCATCGCGGAAGGTTCCTGGATATAGTAAGCGCCGGCATGGTAGTAAGGATCTTTTCCCAAAGAAAGATCCGGAGTATAAAACCCGCCGTCGCACCAGGTGACCGGCGCAACGGGCAGATCCATCTTCTTCATGTATGCTTCATATTGTTCCAAAGAAATCTTCATACGGTTCCATCGGATGCCGTGCATCGGTGCTTTTTCATAAGACGCAAAGAAAGAAGCCTCCTCATCCCGGCGGCCCTTTTCTTCGAAATAGCAGTGCATACGATTTACAAATGCTTCAGGAAGTCTCATAGATCTAAATAATCACACACCTGATAGGCAAGTTTTTTCATGACATCGAGGGAGAACGGCGATTCCAGTCCCGCGGACTCGACCAGATCGATCAGGGTCTTCGTTCCGCCCGCTGCGCAAAGATGCTCATAGATCGTCATTGCCTTTTTTTTGTTTTTTCTGGAAATGCTCCAGATCTGAAGCGCACATACCTGCGCAAGGCAGTAGTCGATATAGTAAAACGGGGATGTAAAGATATGCTCTTTCTTCATCCAGGCGCCACCCGGTTCAAAGAACGGGTCGCCGTCATAATCAATATCCGGCTGGTATTTCTTTTCCAGTTCGCGCCATGCCGTGTGCCGTTCCTGCGGTGTCATGTCCGGATTACCGTATACGACATGCTGGAATTCATCAACAAGACATCCGTACGGCAGGAAAAGGATCGCCAGAGTCATGTGCTGCTGACGGTAAGAATCGGCTTGTTCGCCGAAGAACATCTCCATGTAAGGATAAGTCAAATATTCCATGGCCGTAGAGTGGATCTCGCAGGCTTCCAAAGTCGGAGAAAGACACTCGATAAACTGTGACGAGTCAATACTTCGCAGCGCAGCATATGCATGGCCGGATTCATGTACCATCGTCGCGACGTCGTCGGCCGTGCGATTGGCATTCATCATGATATAAGGAATACCGTAATCCAGAAGACTCGCGCAGTATCCGCCCGTCGCCTTATTCTGTCTGGAAAAAAGATCCATAAAGTCGTGTTCACCCAGCACCTGGAAAAAGCTCGGCCGTTTATCGAACATTTTACCGAACATCTCGGAACCTACCGAAAAGTACTCTTCCTTTGGAATGATCGGCTTCGGATTTCCGTTTACGAAAAGGCAAGGAAGATCATAGTAAAACAGTTTGTCCAGATCCAGACGCTTCTTTTGAAGTCTTCTTATCTCCGATGTGATCGGCACGATATATTTCACGACATTATCACGGAACTCTTTTACCTTCTGCGGATTATAGTCATAACGCTCCATGCGCTTATAACCGAGTTCCACGAAATCGGAAAAGCCGAGCTTCTTGGCAATCTTCGTTCTAATCCTGACCATATTGTCATAGATCTCGTCAAACTTCTCTTTTTGCCCCGCATAGTAGTCGGATACGGCTTTATGCGCCTTTTTTCTTACCTCTCTGTCTGTGGACTCAAGATATGGAGTCATCGTCGAAAGCGTCTGGTGTCTTCCCTTAAAGACGATATCCGCTTCCGAAAGGATCTGGCTGTAATCATTCTCAAGAGAGCTTTCCTCGGCAAGATCCTCGAGGACTTCGCTGCTGACGATATCTCTCTGGTTCTGCGTCTTACGGAAGATCATGGCACCGAATCGTTCTTCGAGTTCGTCTCTGATCTCGGAATGCAGAAGTGCGGCATATACACCGGCAGAAAGATCTGAGATGACCGGATAGTTCTCATCGAAGAAATCCATCTCCTCATTCCAGAAAGAATCTGCCGTATCTAAGTCGTGACGGATCATGCAGATCGTAAATGCCGTGTCAAAAGCACTCATCTCACGCTGAAAAGTCATGATCGAGTTCTCAACGACATCTGCATCTCTGGCCGCCATCAGTTTCAGTCTCGTACTCATGGCGCATTCGCGGAACTGTTCAACGGAAGGTCTTTTGTACTCGATCTCCGAGAACTTTGGCATCTTCATCTGATCGTCCGACATATCCTGCCTCGCTTACATCTGTTCAACGACCGGGATACCGAGGAGGTATGTACCCGCCTCAATGGCATCACAAACGGCTTCACAAAGTGCAAGACGTGCCGTCTTCAGTTCAGCATCGTCGCCGCCTAAGATCGAGCAGTTGTTATAGAAGCGGTTGAAGCTTCTGGCGATCTGGGCAACGGCACGGGAGACCATAAACGGTTCATTACTGGCGGCTGCTTTCTTAACGGCATCCGGAAGATCCGCAATCATCTTAACGCAGGCGAACTCCTCGTCACCGTTAAGCTTATTCAAAAGCCCGCTTCCGGCTTTTTCCGGCAAGAAGCCTTGCTCGGCCGCTTTTCGCAAGATCGAGCGCGTACGTGCATAAGTATAGATCAGGTACGGTGCCGTATCTCCTTCGAAATCGAGCATCGTATCCCAGGAGAATACAATATCTCTTTCTCTGCCGGCCTTTACATATGTATAGATCACTGCACCGAGTCCGACTTTTTCGGCAATTGCCTTCAGTTCGTCCTCGGAAAGGTCGGAATTTCTGGTCTCGGCATTTGCCTTGATCAGTTCGTAGGTCTTTGCAACGCTCTCATTGAGAAGATCCTCGAGCGCAACGATATTTCCTTCACGTGTGCTGAACTTCATGTTTTGAAACTTAACAAGACCGAAACCGACGTGCTCACAATTCTTGGCAAAAGGCATGCCCGCTTTTTCCAGTACGGCAAATACCTGCTGGAAATGAAGAGCCTGCGGCATTCCGACAACATAGATGTTCTTATCGAAGTGATAAGTATCATAACGGTATTTAGCGGCCGCGAGGTCACGGGACGCGTAAATCGTCGTTCCGTCAGACTTCAGGATGATGCAAGGCGGAAGCTTCTTTTCATCAAGCATTACGACCTGAGCGCCTTCGCTCTCAACGAGAAGATTCTTTTCGCGGAGCAAATCGATGATCCCCGGGATGAGGTTGCTGTAATAACTCTCACCGTTATAGTTATCAAAGGATACTCCCATTCTGTCATAGAGCTTATTGAACTCCTTAAGAGAGAGCTCACGGAAGCGTGTCCAGAGCGCCACTTCCTCTTCACAGCCGTCTTCGAGTTTTTTGAAGTTCTCTCTGGCAACAGTGGTCAGGTTTTCGTCCTTCTTCTCTTCTTCATGGAATTTAACATAGATACGCAGAAGTTCGGCGATAGCGTCCTTTTCGAGAGCCTCTTCATCGCCCCAGAGACGGAAAGCCGTGATCAGTTTACCGAACTGCGTGCCGTAGTCGCCGAGGTGGTTCATACGAACGACTTTATATCCGAGTTTTTCATAGATGCGGGACAGCGAGTGTCCGAGGATCGTGGTAAATGCATGGCCTACGTGGAACGGCTTCGCGATGTTCGGGGAGGAATACTCGATGATAACGGTCTTGCCGCTGCCTTCCTCCGACTGTCCGAAAGACGTGCCCTTTTCAAGCACCTCGCTCAATACTTCCTTGGCAAAAGCACCTCGGTCTACGAAGAAATTGAGATACGGTCCCTTCGCCTCGACCTTAGAAATCCAGTCTGCGGAGAGTTTGTCACTCAAAGCGAGCTCCGAAGCGATCATGTTCGGTGCTTTTCGCATCGTTTTTGCAAGCGCAAAGCAAGGAAACGCGTAATCACCCATATCCTCTTGCGGCGGTATCTCGATCAGACGGTTTACTGTCTCAAGATCCAGCCCCGTCGTTTCCTGTACTTTCATAGCCACGGCATTTCTAAAATCCATGTTTCACTGCTCCTATCGTTCTTCTATCGTTTCTTTTCAATAACATTCATCCGTACATTATACTATATAATCAAGTTTTGTGATATCATGGGTTCGATTTTGAAGCAAGGAGGACTTTTTTTGTTCGCTTATTTATTTCAAACAAAATATATGTACCTGATCGGGCCTTTTTTTACCCTGATATTTACATTCATCTCTATCCGATTGCAGAATAAGAAACTCCCGTCTGACGGAGGAAGAGCTTTTGCCGTCGACGGAGCATCAGCGAAAGGCAAACCGACTTCTGCCGGTGTTATCTTTATTTCCTGCATGTTTGTCGGTGTCGGGCTCTTCACTCGTGTCACTTGGCAGTATGCTCTTTTGTATCTTTGTGCCATGATGGCCATGATCTGCGGATACCTCGATGACAGGAAGCCCTGGTCGGCCACTCTGAAAGGCCTCACGGACATCGTTATCGCGGTTGCATCAGGAACACTTGCTTCTTTCCTGTTCCCGCTTTCTGTCGATATCTTTATTCTCCACCGGACGATCGACATTCCCCAGCCTCTTTACATCTTCCTGGCTTCGGTCCTCGTCTGGTGTTCCATCAACTTCGCCAATGCTTCCGATGGAGTTGACGGTCTGTGCGGAAACCTGACAATGGTTTCGACCGTTACATTCTTTGTGATGACCATAATGACCGGACGTATCACCATGATGAACAACGTCATGCTTTATCTGTCCGTAGTTTTACTCGTATATCTCTGGTACAACTGCCACCCGAGTACACTCCTCATGGGAGATTCCGGGTCTCAGGCAATCGGTGTCTTCCTTGCCTTCTTTGCGATGGCATCCGGAAATCCGTTCTCATACATCATCATCTGTCTTCCGATGATCCTGGACGGCGGTTCTTCACTGTTCAAACTGGCTGTATGCCGCGTAACAAAGAAAAAGTTCATGAGTAAGATCAGAACACCGCTTCACGATCACTGCAGGAAAGAATGGTCCTGGGCAAACCAGATGGTCACAGAAAGGTTCACCCTCATACACCTGATGATCGAAGGGGCATACCTTCTGCTCCTTTATTTTGCACTTTATTGAAAAAGAAAAGCTGTCCGGCCGGACAGCTTTTTATTTGTTGTCAAAGACCCAGGAAATCTCCTTCGACCGACTCGGAGGAATCCTCTCGAAGATCCATCTCCTCCTTATAATCATCTTCAAGGATCGTTTCCCTAAACGCCTCTTTCTCTTTGAACGGTCTATACTGTACTGCATTTTCGTCAAAAGGATTCACGGCAAGTTCAGAGATATCGACCATGGATTCTTCTTCAGTTGCTTCAGAAACCGTCGAGACCGTTTTGGCAGCTTCCGCCGCGGCTTCTGCAGCTGCAGCGTCTTTTCGCGCCCGGGCCTTTTCTCTTGCCGCCTGTATCGCTTTTCTTTTTTCTTCATCAGCGATCTTCTGTTCTTCTTCCGCTCTCTTCTGCGCCAGTTCTTCTCTTTCACGGCACAGACGGCGAAGTTCTTCGGCACGTCTGAGTTCTTTTTCTTTGGCTTCACGGATCACCTCATCGGCAACCGCAGTTCCGAGTTTTTGGAGTTCGGCCTGCTCCGAAGTCAATGTCACCTTATGCGCAAGATCCTGAATATCTTTCTTCTCAGATTCCTTGGCAGAAGCCTGTGTTACCTGCAGTTTCTTTTCAGACGGCGCGGTAAAGTCAGATGCCGCATCCAATATCTCCTGCATATTCGGCAGTTTGATCTTTGTTTCAAACTGATACTTCTTCTTGATCTCATCGCTCATGATCTACTATCCCCCAAATCAGATCAATTTCAGTAATAGCGCAACTGCGGTAACGATGAATGCACCGCACATCAAAAGGAAAGCCCATAGCGGCACCGTTTTGGAATTCTTTTCCCCGGAAAAATCCAAAATCTCTCCTTCATCCTTTTTACTATCATCTTCTTTTTCTATTATATTCGAAGAAGACGACTTCGTCGCTTCCTTTTTTACATTATATGCATTACCCGGCTCGCCGGCAGCAGATTCGTCCTCGGCAGGTGCTGCTTTCGTGATATTTCCTGCGTTTTTTCCGGCAGTGAGCGCAGAAAGGATCTCCTGCGCATGCTTAACCATCGGAACCATTTCCATCTGAACAGAACGGATCGTATCCTCGTGATTTCTCCGGAACTTGGGCTTACTTTCCTTCATGGAAGAAAAGTCCGGAACCGGAGTTTGGGGCAGATAAAGGATTCCTACCGAGCAGTCATCCGTATTTTGCCCCGCGCCGATCACGAATTCTTTGATCGTTGCCGTAAGTTCTTCTTCCGCCTTCTCTTTTCCTTTCGCAGCGAGTTCTGCAAGTCGGGCAACGACCGGTCGGACGAACTGACTGTCAGCGTCATAAACCATTTCTTCAACGCCATCCGTCATTAACACGAATGCATGTGTCTCATCTGTGGTCGTACGGATAAAACGCAGATATTCCTGCGCATTCGGGAAGGTAATGAAATAGGTTGAGGAAGCATTTTCTCCGTTTGACGGCAACGTCAAAGGAGCAACACCATGAGACGATACTCGACAGATCAATCCATCTCCGATGTGACCAGCCAGTACAAGGTCGCCTTTTACAGCGACAAACAGAAGCGTACATGAGAGTCGCTCAAGACCGTCCAGCTGATGCTCCACAAGAAGATCCGCCATATGAGAGTGGACGGCAGTTACCAGAAGACTTCTGGATATGCTTTCTCTGTTTTCAAAATAAAAAGCATCAAAGTGATCGCACAGAAGAGACGCAATACAATCAACGGCGCATTTTGCGCCAAAACGGGCATGTGTATACTTGGATCCGCCGGCTCCGTCTGCAACACATACTACGGAAACACCGTTTCTGGAAAGTGTACAGGAGGCATCCTCACACGGAGTACCGCGATTGACATGCTTATTTCCGATCAGAGAGACATTAACGAGTACGGGTAAGTCTGCCATCGCTTACTGATTCTCCTCAATTGCCTTGAAAAAGTCATCCATCGCAATTGCATTTCCTTCAGGCTCGGTATTCAGATGATAAAGCGCATCATTACTCATACTGTTAGAAACTACAGACGAACTGCTGGATCCGAGAAAAGCAAAGAGTTTACCAAACTGCGCCGTACTGATGGAGATCGGTTTCTCACGCTTACCGGAAAGACGCTGCAGCAATGGAAAATCCGCACTGCTTCCTACTCCGATATTGAATACGACAAGCTTGTCATTATCCTCCAGTTCACGGACAGCTTTGATTGCTTTCTCCATATTTTCAACGGCATTGTCACCTTGCGGAGCACCGTCGGTAATCACGACGAGCCACGGCTGGTAATACTTGATACCCATCTGCTTATAGCCTTCTTTTCTGGCATTGAGCAATTCGAGAGCCGTCAGGATACCTTCACCGATCGGCGTAAGGCTGGTCGTTGCCTGAAGACGAGGGATCGCCTGGTCTTGTCCGGTCTTGCCGAAAGGGAGAAAGATGTCCACGGATCCGCCAAAAGTAATAATGGCAATATCTGCAGAAGATTTCGTCTCTTCATTTTCACGGATCGAAGCAAAAAAGCTCTGCAGTCCGTCATTCAACTGGTTGATCGGAAATCCGGTCATAGAACCGCTGATATCCAGACAAAAACATATCGGAAGACGTCTTCTCGTGCTACTTCCGAAATCCGATTTTGAAAAACCGGCTACTTCATTACTCATATTAATATCCTCCCACTTAAGGTCTTTTGACGGATTACGCCGTTCTTACTTCGGTATATCAGGTGGAAGACCTTGATGTTATTTCTTTCTGAAACGACTGAATAAGCACTTCTTGCGAGGCGGTTCCTCGACCTTGGGTTCAGTCTTCTCTTCAGTATTATCGGTTGTCTTTTCCGAAGGCTTTTTAAAGATCTCTATAGTCTCCATATTCTCAATCGCGCTAACACGTGAAGCAAGCGCGCTGATCTGCGGTTCCGACGGAGCCTCTGTTTTCAAAGGACGCGGATTGGAAGCTGTTGTGGTCCCTTTAAACGAAGGAGTCAGTGGCTGAGGTTTTTTCTCCTCTTCGCGAGAAGACGGGATCTGACTGTTATAGGAATCCATGACTTCCTGAGAATTCAGACTCGAGTTCATAATCGCTTCACGAACACTGATCTTACCCGTTCTCTTCACCGGCTTGGCCGCTTCCTTGACCTTGTAAGGGAAAACACGATAGACTTCTTCGTCTTCAAATGCATGATTCATGAGTTTATCGCGATAATCTTCGAGTGCGACCGTCCATTCGGAAGAATCGAAAAGTTCTCCCTTGGAAAACGAGCGAACAAACATATCCTTGAGTTCATCGGTCAAAGCATCCCAGATCTTATCATAGCCGCCGATCGGGATCCGATCATTTTCGGAATTATCAACGGTATACGGGAAGGATCTTACCTCCATCTCGTCTCTGAGCATTTCAAGACCATTTCTCTGTGCATACGGATGCTGACCACAGAAAAGCATTGAGAAAACAAGGATCGCTATCGAATAATCTTCATCCTGCGGCCGTCTTAAGAATGTAACAAAAGACTTGTCCCATAGCTCCGGACGGGTAAATTCTTCTGTTCCGACAGGACACGGAAGATCCTGGATCTGGACACTGTCCATATCGATGAGGTAAAGATCATCCTCATCTTCGATCATGGCGTTTTTCAACTGGATATCACCGACAAGAACACCATGCAGATGCAGATAGTCCATGATCCGAAGAAATGTGATCGCGGCAACGACAACATGCAATCTCGTCCAAGACGGGAAATACTTCTTCATCGCATCCGGACCGTCAAAAGCTCGGCTGATCGTCGTTCCTGCAGCTTTCTTCATGAGATAGCCGACAGGCACATGAGATCGCGAAAACAAAAGACGACAGGGCCAGCAAAGATTATCTGTCTCCAATTCGAGATTTCGCATCTTCATAAGTTTATACCAGCGAAGCGGGGTGATTCCTCCACGGTGATAAACTTTAGCGACCCAATTGTCTTGCTGCGTTAAGAAGACCAGACCTTCAGCACCGGTGCTGACCAGGGATGTGAGAGTGATCTCTTCGTCATCATCGGTGTACAAAACATCGCCTACGCCGAAGTTGATATCCGTAGCGATAAAATCGCTGTTCCCCGAGATCGGGTTGACAGAATACGGGGGTTCTGAGGCTAAACATTCTGTCACGTCAGGATAAAAACGGATGCGTCCGCGATTTACGACAAATACTGCACATTTACCTTGTACATTGATATTTCTTAATCTGGAAAACGAGGTGCTGTTTCTTCCGATAAAGAGGCATTCATCCTCGTTACCGATATGTTCCAGGAAAAAGTCAACGGCAGATGCGCTCTTACTTGCACGAAGAAGCTTCGCATCCGTCAGTTTTTTGATTCCGTTTTTAATGGAAAACAGGATTCCTTTTTCATTCGGATTATTGGCACACTGAACAGATTCATGGAAAGCCTTAAAAGAGCGGCTGATATACACGGTTTTGTTCTGCTGAATTACATACTCAACAAGAGAATCCAAAAGATCCGGATTCCCTAATTCAAACAATGAAGAATAGTCCACGACAAGTGAGCTAAACGTTTTCAATATCTCAGCAAAATCAGCCATAAACACCCCCAGACATTTTGCCTAAAATAATTATAGAGCAACACACTATATGTAACAAGGCATTTTGACAAGATTATTATATATATTCAATATCCAAAGAAATCGCAAAATCGGACTATCTTACGTTGAAGCTTGAAATTCCGACCCTGAAACAAAAAAGATCAGACAAAAGCCTGATCTTTAAATCGATTTCGAAATCATAAAAAACTCAGATCTCAAAGCAGCGCATGAGATCATCAAAAGTCTCTCTTCTTCTGATAAGGACATCTGATCCGTCGTTCTTGATAAGAACTTCAGCAGGACGAAGACGATTATTATAATTCGAACTCATAGAGAATCCATATGCACCTGCATCGAGCACAACAACAACATCATGTTCAGTTGTCACAGGCAGTTCTCGGTCCTTAGCAACGATATCTCCGCTCTCGCAGATGTTTCCGACTACGGAATACACTTCCCGGTTGCCGGAAACTACCGGTTTTCCGTCCCTGTAGATCTCAACATCGTGCCAGGAGTCATAAAGCTCAGGACGCATCAGCACGTTCATCCCGATATCCGTACCTACGTATTTATGGCCGTAAT
>CAJOLL010000043.1 GCA_905235455.1 uncultured Clostridia bacterium | reverse complement strand
TCACCGAGTTTAGCGAACAGCTCACTCTCACTGATGGGGAAGCGAATGTCGATCTCGTGATCGTCATTCTTGATTCTGATTTTGATCATCTTGATTTTCTGCATCGTCGTAAAGATTATGCCGTTAGCCTGTCTTCCGTCCAATAGCTCTTTCAGATTTGCTCTGCTTGAGGCGTGAATTGGATCTTGCCGCAGGAATTCTCTGCATTTCGCGAACTGCCCGTAGAGCTGGTCGTCGAGGTCGTTTCTGTCGGTCAGAACTACGATAGTGGTTCAACAGAGATTTCTCTGCAGAGCCAGCCCGCTTATATAGATTATTTATTTATGGGGAGGTTGCGCATACAAAATAGGACAGACCTCAAAAAATTTTTCGTCTTTGCTCATGAAAATAAAAAAGGCAACGAAAAACCCCAGAAACCGCTTGGTTACTGGGGTTTTCGGTGCGATACCTTTTTGGGTCGCACAATATGGTTGCGGAGGCGGGACTCGAACCTCGCGACCTTCGGGTTATGAGCCCGACAAGCTACCAACTGCTCCACTCCGCGATATATAACATAAAGTCTGGTGCTCGTGACCGGACTTGAACCGGTACGGGTTTTACCCCGACGGATTTTAAGTCCGTTGCGTCTGCCTATTCCGCCACACGAGCAAGTCATTCCTTAGTGCCTATAAAGACTAACATTGATGAATGTATTTGTCAAACCTTTTTTTCACACTTTCTATTGTCCTGACGGTATAATCTTATCCCGTGTTAATGCGCAATATTTATGCACCTTTTACACACATATAGCCTCCTTGATCTTCGCAAATTTATTCTCGCCTATTCCGGGCACATTCATAAGTTCTTCCGTGGTTTGGAACGAACCATGTTCTTGTCTGTAACTGATGATCTTTTCCGCAGTCTTCTCTCCGATTCCATTAAGCGTCGAAAGCTCGGCCTGATCCGCCGTATTGATATTTACTTTATCGGTGTTTTCATTCGTTTCGTCCTCCCTGCCGGGGAAGAAGAATCCTGTGCGTTCTGTTTCATTTGTAACATCATCTGTAGAAGGAATATAAACACTTTCTTCTGATCGAATCAGATAGACCATATCAATATTGGTAACGGCAGCGGAATTCTTAAGCCCGCCGGCCATTTCAATAAGTTCGTATAAATAGACAGAGTCTTCGATCTGATATATTCCCGGATTAGCAACTTCACCGCATATATAGACCGGAAAAATATGTCTTTCAGGTTGAGTCTCTTCTATTTCAACGTGAGATACCGGCTCCGATGTATTCTGCTTCGATTCGATCATAACCTTATTCTGTTTCGCCTGAAGAGTCGATATTATATAAGCCGCGACACCGAGGCCAGCTAATACTAATATGATGCAGATCCTTCGTTTATCCATGATATTTCCCCTTTAGATTCTTTACAAAAAGTATATGTCGATAAATCAAAAATGAATTCGACAAATGCTTTTATCCTTCGACGTTTTGACCATAAAACACAAGAAAAAAGTATCAACTTTTGTTGTTTTTTGTTGCGGTTTTTTTCTATTTGAAATAAGATATATAAGAGTTATATTTTTGACTTCGGAGGAATAGCACATGCTTCGTGAACATGAAAATGACGGAAATAATGAGAGAGAGCATCTTTTACATGCCCCCGAGGAAGAGTTCGACGATTCTTCGACCCCGTCCGTTTTCGGAACTTACAGAAGATCAACCGGAGATTCCCTTTCGGAAGATTCGCCATTTATGCACAGATCAGACAATGAAGAGATGATCGAACCTGACGATCAGGTAAAACGACCTCTTTTCCTTTCTTTCAAAGCAAATGATCCCGCGCAGAATGTTTCTGATGCACTGCGTGAACAAAATGACATGGATGCATCTTTGCATGAAGAAGATCTTCTTGATCCTTTCCTTTCAGATGAAATGATCACAGATCCGACACTCGATGCAGATCAATTCTCTGACCCCGGTTCCGCGCAGGAAGACAGATCCACTTTTTCCGGTCCGAAGTATGGATTTAATGCACCTGACCCGTCGGCAAAGCCTTCCATGATTGACACCATGTATGCGAAAGAAGATTATCTGAGCAATATCCCGAAATATGCAGTAGATAATTCTCTCGAAGACGAGATCGAAGCAGAACTGGGAAGCGAAAATTTCTCTCCTTTCCAGCCATTTGCCGCTTTTAAACCTGCGGTTCCCCGGGAAGAACCGAAAGAGGAAAAACCGACTGAACCGGAACCTGCACCTGTAGCAGCAGAGCCTGTTGTTGAAGAGCCTGTCGTTAATGAAGTTTCCGCGGAACCGACCGTTGAAGCGCCGGTTGTTGAGGAAACTGCCGCAGAGCTGGCCGTTGAAGAGGTCACAGAACCGATCGCTGAGCAGGTCTCTGCTGAGGAACACGTATCTGAACCGAAGGCTGTTTCTTTCCCGACTATCGATGTAGAAACTCCCGTAGGTTCTACTCGCCCAGACTCTATTCAAGAACCTTCTCCCGAAGTTCCCGCTACGGAAGATACCGCATCAGCGCCGGAATTGAAAAAGGCATCTGAAGAATTCTCCCGGGCTGAAGAAAACGTCGAAGAGGCTTTTGCCAGAAACGAGATCGTACCGGAGACACCCGAGGATGATATTTCCGTATTTGAAGCCTCTCCTGTGATCAGCGTTGCTTCCATGATCGAGCCCGAAGATGAAAACGAAGATGTCTCCGAGACCGAGAAAGCTGTCGAAGAAACTTCTGAGGCAGAAAATCAGGTGGATGAAGCTGAAGCTTCCAAGCCTCAAACTGAAGATGCTTCTGACGGATCCGCTGTTGCCGAAGCCAAAGCTGACAGTCAGGATACCTCTTCCATTTACGATAATGAACCGATCGATGATCCTTCAGCGGACATCGTTTCCGAAGATTATGAGTCGATCTATAGAGAGAGCTCTGCCGCCGAGACAGCACCGGTCAATTATTCCGCTCCGGAAGTCGTTCACCCGCACGTTTCCATTGCTTCTGCCAATCTTGATCCGATCGACAGCGTATATGCCAGCCCTGTAAATGCCAAACGTCTGGCAAACGGTGAAGATCAAAATACCGACAAGGCATCCTCCAAGAATCACCTTCTCTTTGGGGACGGTGATGAAAATGACTTCCATGAGGCAGCCATGAAGGAGATCGAGCAAAACAAGATCGAAAAAGAGAAAGCAGCAGCTGCAGCAGCGGCCGCAGCCGCAGGAACCATCGATCAACGCGCCGGCGCCTCTTCCGGTCTTCGTCCGGGTTCTTCTCTCAGCAATAAAGCAGAATCCAATGCAGCGAAAGCCACAAACGATATTCAAGGTCCTGCTCAAAGCACTCAACGTCCCGGTGGTTCCATCAATCGTCCTGTCGCAAGGCCGGAAATGAGTTCCAGCGCACAGCTTGCCAAATCACAGCGTCATACATACAATGCCGCTTCCCAGAGAGGCACTATCACGCCTGTCGAACAGCAGGTACATACCTCCGAAAAGAAGCGCAGCATTGTAAAGCCGATCATCTGTATCTGCGCGGCACTTATCTGCCTCGGTGGTCTCATCTTCTGCTGGCAGTATTTCGAACTCGGTAAGGTTTTCTTCTCTGAAAAGGATGAATCGAAAGCAACGACTTACAGCGAGAGCGAAATTGAGACGGATAGCAAGGGAACCAAAGTAATCACTGTCTCTTCAGATGGCGAGGCAGAAAAGACTTCCGAAGATGTGACAACGACTACTTCTGATGCACCAACGACTACAGAGGAACCGACAACTACGACAACTGAAGCTCCGACGACAACAACGACGACCGAGGAACCGACAACTACGACTACAGAGGAACCGACGACTACGACGACCGAGGCTCCCGCAACAACGACCGAAACTGCTCCGTCTGTTGCGCCTTCCGAATACCAAAAGACTTCCTTCACGACAAAGATCACGAACGCGAAAGTTTCCGGAAAGAACTGTTCTTTTGATATCAGGTTCACCAACAATCAGAAGAAGACTTCTTCTCTGAATGCTTCTCTCGAGTATGTTACGATCACATTCTCCGAGACTTCCGCAACGATCACCGGCATCGAGTGCACCAATTTCACCGTAGTTGCTAAGGAAGGAAGCAAGAACACCTTCTATCTCTATCCGAACAACGATGAGGCTCTCGAGAAAGGCGACACGATCGTCGCATCTATCACTGCCGAGGGCGATACGTCCATCGGATCTTTCAAGATCAAGAACTTCTTCGTACAGTATCTTAAGTAAATCGGGATTTTAACTAATACTAAGGAGTTGCCTAAAAATTGAAGTGAACCCCAGAAGTTGAACAAAAACTTCTGGGGTTCACTTCAAACAATGATGCAGATCCTTTTCATTTGTCAGAACGTATTATCTAAACAGGTCACTTTTCAAGCGTCATACCGGAAAGGAATGCATTGATAAAGCCATCAAGATTTCCGTTCATTACGGCATCGACATTGACTTCTTCATACCCGGTACGATGATCTTTGACCAGGGTGTACGGACAGAAAACATAGGAACGGATCTGGCTGCCCCAGGCGATATCCATCTGGACACCTTTAAGGTCTTCGATCTTTTCCATGTGTGCCGCCAGAGCAAGTGCATAAAGTTTTGCTTTCAACATATTCATAGCCGTCTCACGGTTCTGAATCTGAGAACGCTCTGCCTGGCAGGCAACAACACATCCGGTCGGAATATGTGTGAGACGTACGGCCGAGTCAGTACGGTTAACGTGCTGACCACCTTTACCGGTTGCACGGTATGTATCCACACGGACATCAGCCATATCGATCTTGATATCAATGGAATCATCCAGTTCCGGCATAACCTCGCAGGAAGCAAAGGAAGTATGTCTTCTTGCCGAAGAATCAAAAGGCGAGATCCTGACAAGACGATGAACGCCGATCTCAGATCTTAAGAAACCGTACGCATTCTCACCGGTGATCATCATGGAAACGCTCTTGATTCCGGCTTCATCACCGTCAAGATACTCAAGTTCCTTGATCTCAAAGTCATGATCCTGTGCCCAGTGTGTATACATTCTATAAAGCATACTTACCCAGTCCTGAGCTTCTGTTCCGCCGGCACCGGCATGCAGAGTAAGGATCGCGTTGTTTTTATCGTATTCACCGGTAAGAAGCGTCTCAAGACGCATCTTCTCAAAGGAAGTCTTGAATTTTTCGACACCCTCTGTCGCTTCAGCCAGAACATCTGTATCTTCTGCCTCATTTCCGAGCTCACAAAGTACAAGAAGATCTTCGCGGGAAGATGCAAGATCTTCGAAAGACTTGATACGCTTCTGCAGACGCTTCATTTTCGTCTGCTCTTTCTGAGCGCGTTCTACATCATTCCAGTAATCCGGTTCCTGAGATCTGGCTTCCAGCTCGGAGACCTGATCGCTTACCTGCTTAATATGCAGTGCATCGCGGAGAAGTTCAATCTTCTCTTCATATCCTTCCAGTTCCAGACGCAAATTGTCGAATTCCAGCATTAGTTCTTACTCCCATCTTTCAGTTCGGAAACGAACTCTTTCAATCTCTTCATCGCCTCCCGGATATTTTCCATGGACGCTGCATAACTGATTCTTACGTGGCCATCTCCGCATTTTCCAAAAGCACTGCCGGGTACGATCGCCACCTTCTTCTCCATAAGGAATTTCTCACAGAACTGTTCACAGGTAAGACCTAAGCCCTCAATACTCGGGAACGCATAAAATGCGCCGGTCGGCTCAAAGCAAGAAAGACCTGCTTCTTTCAAGCCATTAACAATGACCCTTCTTCTTCTGTTATATTCATTCCGCATCTCTTCGACTTCTTTATCGCCGTTTCTACATGCTTCAATAACAGCGTATTGTGCAGTCGTAGGAGAACTCATAATGCAGTACTGGTGAACTTTATTCATTGCAGCGATCAGAGGAGCCGGTCCCGCCATATAGCCGATACGCCAGCCGGTCATTGCAAATGACTTGGAAAAACCGTTAACTACGATCGTCCTGTCATACATCTCCGGGAAATTAGCGATCGATGCAGGCTTCTCCTTTGTATAACTCAATTCAGAATACAGTTCATCTGATACGACGAATACATCCGGATGACGTACCAGAACATCCTTGATCTTTTCAAGATCATCATAGGACATCGTTGCACCGGTAGGGTTTCCCGGATAACCAAGGATAATATATTTCGTTTTTTCTGTAATGGCCGCTTCCAGCGCCTCCGGCGTAAGCTTATACCGGTCATCCTCTTTTGTCTCGATTACGACCGGAATACCATGTGCCAGTGTAACCGTTGCTTTATAAGCTACAAAACAGGGTTCAAGAATAATCACCTCATCTCCGGGATCGATCAGCGCCCTGGCGATCAGATCGAGTGCCTCACTGCCTCCGACAGTGACAAGCACCTGTGATTTCGGTTCGTATCTAAGTGAAAAGCGCCTTTCCAAATACTCGGAGATCGCTTTTCGAACTTCTATATATCCCTGATTCGGCGAGTAGTGCGTATATCCGTCTTCGAGCGAGAAAATACCGGCTTCACGGATATTCCAAGGTGTAACAAAGTCCGGTTCACCGATAGAAAGAGATATCACTTCTCCTTTCATCTCATTCGCCAGATCAAAGAACCGACGGATCGCGGACGGTGCAATATTGTTGACTACTGTCGATATTTTGCTTTGATAATCGATTTCCATGGATCTATATTCCTCTCAGCAATATCTCACAGTACGATCGCTTCACGGTCATCCGTCTGCTTCTGGGTAAACAGCGTACCATTGCTCTTGTACTTTTTAAGAATGAAATGAGTGGACGTCGAAAGCACTCCTTCCAGTGGCGCGATCTTCTCGGATACGAAATTGGCAACTTCACGAAGCGTGGAGTCTTCAATAATCAGCATCAGGTCAAACCCCCCGGACATCAGATAACAGGAAGAAACCTGCGGATAACGATAGAACTGGCTGGCGATCTTGTCAAAGCCCTGATTTCTCTGGGGAGTAATACGGACCTCAATCAGTGCGGTTACTTCATCTCGCTCCGTCTTTTCCCAGTTGATCATGGTATTGTAACCAAGGATCACGTTCTCATTCTTACAAGCTTCCAGTTCAGAAACGATCTCATCCGTAGATGCATTCAGCATCACGGCCAGCTCCTCGACGTCGATCCTTGCATTATGTTCTACCAGTTTTAATAATTCGATGCGGTTAACCATATTTGATTCCTCCGAGCAAAATCACTTATGCTATTCTACCACAACGGTCAGGGATGTGTGTACCAACTAAACCGCAGGTTTAAGAAAATACAGAAGATGGGCCATCTTTAGTAAAGATGGCCCATCTTTCGATCATTAGTTACGTATTCAGATACGAGCTACGCCGCTCTTTCTTGCAGCCTCAGCAACAGCAGCAGCAACAGCCTTACCAACGCGCGGATCAAATGCATCCGGGAGGATGTACTCAGGATTGAGTTCTTCGTCAGAAACAACACCTGCGATAGCGTTAGCAGCAGCGATCTTCATGTCATCGTTGATGTCGGAAGCACGTACATCAAGAGCACCACGGAAGATACCCGGGAAAGCAAGTACGTTGTTTACCTGGTTCGGGAAGTCAGAACGGCCTGTAGCCATAACAGCAACACCGGCCTTCTTCGCCTCATCCGGCAGGATCTCAGGTGTCGGGTTTGCGCAAGCAAATACGATCGGATCTTTCGCCATGGTAGCTACCATCTCAGCTGTGAGTACGCCCGGAGCAGAAACACCGATGAATACGTCAGCACCGACGATAACGTCCTTGAGGGAACCCTTCTTCATCTTCTGGTTTGTGATAGCGGCAATCTCTTCCTTAGCAGAGTTGAGCTTCTCACGACCCTGGTAGATAGCACCTGTTCTGTCGCAGAGGACTACGTCCTTCAGACCGCGGGAGATAAGGAGCTTTGTGATAGCTGTAGCGGCAGCACCGGCGCCGTTAACTACAACAGAAATCTCTTCGATCTTCTTGCCGACGATCTTAAGGGCGTTGGTAAGACCTGCAAGAGTGATAACAGCTGTACCGTGCTGGTCATCATGGAAGATCGGGATGTCACATCTTTCTTTCAGCTTCTTCTCGATTTCAAAGCATCTCGGAGCAGAGATATCCTCGAGGTTAACGCCACCGAAAGAACCGGCGAGAAGAGCAACCGTGTTAACGATCTCATCAACATCCTTGGAACGGATGCACAGCGGGAAAGCATCTACATCACCAAAAGCCTTAAACAGTGCGCACTTACCTTCCATAACCGGCATACCTGCTTCCGGTCCGATATCACCAAGACCAAGAACAGCGGTTCCGTCTGTGACAACAGCTACGAGGTTGTGACGACGAGTATATTTATAGGAGAGATCGACATTCTCGGAGATCTCGAGGCACGGCTCAGCAACACCCGGTGTATATGCCACAGAAAGATCATGCTTTGATGCTACAGGAGCGCGTGTGATAACTTCAATCTTACCTTCCCACTCAGCATGCTTCTGAATGGCTTCTTGTTTAATGTCCATAATTCAATCCTCCATCAGTTTTTATAACTAGAACATTACAATAATAGGCAAACCATCGCTAAAATTCAATTCACGAAGTATACAAAGATACCTATTAAATGAAATCGTTTAGGGGCATATTGCCAAAAGGTTCTTCCAAATGAAAATTAAATCACTTATTCAGGATCGTGATCATATGAAAACGTGTTCCAATATTCCTGAAGATTACAAGCGTAAAGTAAGAGACCAAGAATGCTTCTACAAGCATGATTCCTGGGGATCCGGATTTCAAAAGCATGCCTACGAAAAAGCGGATCACAAAAAAGATCAGCGCAATAACCAGAAGTTCCAAAAAGATTGAAAACTTATGCCCTCTTGTCTTTGAAAAGCTGGTCACTGTAGCCGAGTAAATATCCTTCTTTTCAAACATAACGAGACCCGGTCGGATATAAAGAGCAGGTATCAGGAAAAGAAAGATATACGGCAGGATGGCCAGAGCAATCAATCCCGGAATAAGAAGAGTCGCGGAATAAAGGATCATCCACCAAATGCGCGTCAAGTAGATCTTCGGTGCTTTTGAAAGAGGCACTTCACGAAGATCACATACATACATGGTGAAATAGAAAAGACCGATAAGATGCATTACTGCAATATAGCCCATCACCGAAACGATGTAGATGACGTTCTGCAACGTAAACACTTCCGTTAACGGATGCGCGTCGATAAACGACATATAATCTGACGCATCCGACAGATCTTCATACCAATAGAGAAGCTGAGAAAAGTCAGGATCTCCCGGCGGATACATGAAGAAAAGAAAAGAAACCCCCCATGCAAAAAGGAGGAGCAGCACAGCTGCCCACCTTTTGCTGAGAGAGTCTACTTTAAACGAATCAAAAGGTTTCGAGAGGATCATTGTCATCTCAAAGGAACCAATTAAAGATTAGCTGTAGCGATCGTAAGATCATCGCATACCTGACCGTTTACGATGTGCTCAGCAACCATGCGCTTTGCCTTGTTCGGATCCATCTTGATATATGTAACCTTAGAACCGTCTGCCTCAATAACTTCAACGATCGGCTCATACTTGCAAAGGCCGATGCAACCTGTCATTGTGACAGCAACATCCTCAATACCTCTGGTCTTCAGCTCTTCAACGATTGCTGTCATGACCGGACGGGCACCTGCAGCGATACCGCATGTAGCCATACCGACTACGATACGCTTGCCGGCTTCGGATCTTGCGGACATGTCGGACTTCGCCTTGTTCTTGATTGCTTCGAGTTCTGCTAATGATTTCATACTTATAAACCTCCAAGTATTGATTCTTGTTGTTCGCGATAATAATCACACAAAAACAAATATATTTCCGGCTCCTGAAGGGACATCCCCTCGAGTTTTTCTTTGATCTCGCGGGTGTCTATCACAGTCTTACCTTTGTCATCATGTTCAAAGATCACGACAAAATCGCAGGTCTTTTCACAGGAGCCGACCAAAGCCGCCAAAGACTCTCCCACGTCTCCTAAAGGAAGACAATCGATGGATGAGGGGACAAGCGTTGCTACCACTTTCGTTCCTTCACCTAATCTGCTCGAGATCTCCAGGCTTCCGCCCGTGAGCTCGCATAGTTCCTTCAGCAAAGGAAGTCCCAATCCGACTTTTCTTGTACTTCTCGTTGTGGCAAAAGGATCCGTTACTTTGGCAACGAACTCATCACTCATCCCGCAGCCGTTATCGATAAACGAAATGACAAGACGGTCTTCTTTCGATATCATGTTGATCGACAAAGTCACAAGCGATGCGCCGGCCCTGGTCGAATTAGTCAGGATATCCAGAATATGAAGCGATAACTCTCTCAAGATTCTCCCCTGTCGCCAACTGAAAATACAGTCGGAAAAGCACTTCAGAACTATATTTGTTTTTGTCAACGTGCCTATTATATCACTTTCTCATCAAATCCCGCAATGCATTAACAAACGTCCTGGCATCGAGATCATCATTTTTCTCGAGAGGCAGTTTTAGCGAGTATCCGGGATCAGCTATATCCGGAAGCTGGTGGGCGTCCGAGTCAACGATATAGTGATACCCCTGCAGTTCCGGATGTTTTTCCCAAAACTCGGGAAGATTGCATCTGCGGCTGACTTCAAGAAGCTTCCCCTTCCACTCTTCCGGGACGGTTCCGAGCGAGGCGACCATACTGTAGGAATCTTTATCGATGTGCGCAGGAATTGCCGCCGCACCCATCTGATCGAGTTTCTCATAAAGTTCGATCATTGATATCTCCGAGCCTGTCGACAGCAGATTCTCTATCTCTTCCACGACCTCATCGTCATCATTCATAACATACTGGTTGCCGAAGATATCGACCCTGTTCTTGATCTTGGGACGATGCGCAGTCCAATACTCTTCAAACTCCATCGCCGTTTTCACATCCGGAAAAAGACCCAGAACATGAAAACCTTCTGCAACTTCAACTTCCATTCCCGGAATGACAAGCGGCGCACTGCCGTGTTCCTTTTTCAAAAACTCGGAACAGGCGATCGCAGCCTCACAGTTACGGGCACAGCAATGGTCGGTTATGGCGATCACGTCAAGCCCGTTCAAAAGAGCCATGGAAACCATATTTCCGGGTGTCATATCGTTTTCGGCGCAAGGAGATATGGCGGAATGCATATGCAGATCACAAACAAAAACGGCCATAGTGGAACGATTCAAGCCTCCATGGTTTCCATGATCCCGTTCAAAACGGCACATGCGGTATAAGTATCCATGTCCGTGTTGCAGACACAGATCTCTTCGTCTTTGGCTTTTTTAACTACCGGATCCTGAAGAACAACGCCTTCCGTCAGGATGACAAGCGGGCACTCATTGAGAGAAGCCACGGCAATCACGTTGATGCTGTTCAATATCGTAAACCAGCACTCACTGCTTTCGAGATGTGCCATGACATGGCTTAACATGTCACCTGCATACCCCTTCTTCACTTCCGCATCCGGGCGGTATACCTCGGTCAGGACATTCAGATTCATGGCTTCTATGATTTCAGATACTGTTCTCATACTTTTCTCCCATCACCGGATCTATCCGGGATTACTCTTTCTTCATTCTCTTCTGTCGGATAATGCAGTTATTGATGCTTGCTCTTCCCTGAACGATATCCTCGGCCATCGCCGCACAGGACGGAGCACCGCATGCTCCGCAGTCGAGCTGCGGAAGAGTCGCCAGGATCTCATCGATCTGCTCATACTTCGTCATTGCTTCACCGATATTCTCCGAAAGTCGCATCGCGTGGTTTTCGGGAAGCGGAAGCTCCCAAACCTGAGGGATGATGTCTTCCTCATGCACGATCAGTTGCGGGAACAGCTGCTTTTCCAAAAAGAAATCGTGTACATGCTCACGGAGTTTGGCCACAGCCGCAAACCGGTTCATGACTGTAAGAGGACCGCCGATACAACCGCCGAAGCAGCAGGTTGCTTCCACATAATCGATCTTCTTGATATTATCTCGGTCGATTTCCTCAAGTATGTCGATTACATTCTCGATACCATCGACAGACAGGTAGTTTTCGATCTGCATGCTTGTAGATTCACCGCCGATCGCCGCACAGCGAAGACCATCCGGATCGGAAATACGGATGGCTCTTTCTTCTTCATGAGTAAGCTTGTCGTGATCGGCAAGCTTGTTCAGAAGGCTTCGAAGCTGCGGATATACATCGTGCGTGCCGACACAAGTTGAGATCAGGGACTTTTTCTTCCAAAGAGGATTGATGACGGACGTGACTCTTGCCGGGCAGGGCGAGATATAACACAGATAGATCAGGGATTTCTTGATCTGCAGCTTCTGACACAGATAATCGATCGCATACTGCGCAGTGAGCTCCAACGGAGAGTCCAGCGTGATAAGATGCGATATCAGGGCTCTGTATTTCATCTGGATCAGACGCACTACGACAGGACATGTCGTGCTGATCATCGGGAAGATCTCGCTCTTCTCGTCATCTGAAAGATCTTTTGCTGCTTCTTGCTTTTCGATAAGCATCTGTCTTGCGGCAGATACATAGCCGGAATAACCGATCGACTCGTCAAATACGTAGTCAAATCCCATCTGACGCACACACTTCATAACATCGATACGAGTCGCGCTGTTTTCAAATTGGGAAAAGACCGCAGGGCTGACGATCGCCACTTTTACTTTACCGCTGGCGGCAGCAAGACGCTCCTCCAGCGTATCGGTCACGGCTATCTTCGCATGATAAGGGCAGATACGGATGCACTGCGCGCAGTCGATACAGCGGATATCGTAGATCGTCGCTTTTCCGCCGCGCACACGGATCGCCTGTGTCGGACAGCCCTTGCTGCAAGTCGTGCATCCGACACAAAGATCCCCTATCAATGAAACACTGTGTAACTTCTTCACTTGTTCCTCACTTACTTATGTAAACTGCACGATCATCGTCACACGCGTACCTTCGCCAACCTTGGTGTCGATCTTCAAGTCGTCGCAGTTCTTCTTTATATTCGGAAGACCCATACCGGCTCCAAAGCCCATTTCTCTGGCAAGATCCGGAGCTGTGGACCATCCGGCTACCATTGCCTGATCCAGATCGGGAATGCCGGGGCCGTGGTCTTCGATAAGGATCACTACTTTATCGGGATAAACGGTAACTTCAGCCATACCGCCATGACCGTGGATGACCGCGTTGATCTCCGCCTCATACATGGCGATCGAAGCTCTTTTTATATCCTCTGCTTTCACTCCGAGACGGCTTAAGGACTTTTTCATGGAACTGCTCGCTTCACCGGCATGAGTAAAATCGTTATCTCTTATCTCATATTGGCGTACTATCGGTTCTATAGAGCAGCCTCCTTTCCACGAAGTCCTGCTTCGTATAGAAGTCCGCAACAGGTAAACATGGAAAGCGGCGTCGTCATAAGACCGATGCCCTTCTCATCAGCGAGTTTCTGCATCGTCTCATCCGGGATCTTTCCTCTTACGAAGATGATCACCTTGACATCAAGCATCTCTGCCGTTCGAATCGTCTGAGGATTCACAAGACCTGTGATCAGGATCTGGCTTTCGTCACTGGAAAAAGCCATAACATCACTCATAAGATCGCAACCGCAGGCAATTTTCAAGTCTTCATTGAAACTGTCCGCCTTAACAAGGATCTCGGCATTAAGAAGACCTGCACAATCACTTACTCTCATATCTTAACCTCCTAAAACATGCAAGACCCCGGGGCTTTGCTCCTGATATCAAGAGACCGGTCTGCAATATAAAAAGAACTGTTATGTTAATTATATTATTATGGAGTACTTATTGCCACAGAATTTAGTGGAATTTCTCAAGAATCTGTTTGATGAACACAGTAACAATAATGGTATAATGTCTCTGATTTTATGAACGGGAGGGGATAACCTCTATGATGAACTTTCGAATTTTACCGAATCTGCTTTATCTTCTGCCGCCCGAAACACATAACACGGCAGACCTTGAGCGAATGCTCGGCGAACACCCGGAGATCAAGTTTGTATCTTTCGTAGGCATCGACCTTGCAGGAAACGACACCGATGAAAAGATCCCGATCGGCAACTTCATCGATAATCTCCAAGGTTATTTAAGCGGATGTGTTGTCCAGACCGACGGATCCTCCGTTGAACTTCCCGGAATTGCCACATTAAACGACGGCCGAGTCGACTTTGAGCCTGATCTCAGTGTTATGTGGTTTATCGATTACAACTATGAGCATCTCGCTCCGGAAAACGACCTTCCGATTGGAACGCTTCGAATTCCCTCCTTCCTCATCCATAACGGCGACAAAGTATGTTCCCGTTCCATTCTCAAGCGCTGCGCCGACCGCTTCGCTTCCGAACTTGAAAGATATCTCCGTGAATATCCCGTGCTCTGTGACGAACTCGGGTTCTCGATTGAAGATCTTGACCGCATCGAACTGACAACGGCAACCGAGCTTGAGTTCTGGGTAAGTTCTCCGGAAGAAAAAGTAAACACAAGAGTCCTTTCCACTTCCCAGAGTTTGAAAGAGCAATACTGGAAGCGTACTAAGGGCGTGGTAAGAACTGCTCTTGAACAGTCCGTCATGCTTCTTGAGCTCTATGGTTTCGAGCCGGAAATGGGCCATAAGGAAGTCGGCGGAGTCAAAGCTCACCTTTCCGATGCGGGTGAATTCCATAACATCATGGAGCAGCTGGAGATCGACTGGCATTATTCCAATGCGCTGCAGGCTGCCGACTATGAGCTTCTCGCTCGTATCTTCATCAAAGAGATTTTCCGTATGCACGGTCTCGAAGTAAGCTTCTGTGCCAAGCCGCTTACCGGAGTTGCCGGTTCCGGTGAACATACACATCTGAACGCTGTTGCTTTTCTCAAGGACGGCCATAAGATCAACCTCTTCAGCCCGAAGGACATGCACAAAGATTTTCTCGGCACAATCGGTTGGGGTGCGCTCATGGGCTTCATGAAGCACTACGAACTGATCAATCCGTTCATTTCGGTAACGACAGATGCGTTCCTGCGTCTGCAGCCGGGTTACGAAGCACCGACCCATGCCGTCGCTTCGCTTGGTAAAGACATCAATACACCGTCCCGTAACCGTTCTGTACTTCTCGGCCTTATTCGTAACTCCGAGAGTGCCGTACAGACACGTTTCGAGATCCGCTCCCCTAACCCGCACACAAACACATACCTGTGTCTTTCCGCGGCATACCAGTGCATG
>CAJOLL010000042.1 GCA_905235455.1 uncultured Clostridia bacterium | reverse complement strand
GGGATCGCTGACGATGTCGGTTGTGGAATAAAGGCCGGAGCCGGTGCCGGAACCGCAGAAGCTGCAGGAACCGGAGCCTTCGGAGACTTCTTTCTCTTAGAAAGGATAATGATCATCACAACGATACCGGCAACGATGATCACACCGCCGATGATCACGCCGATCACCCACATCGGGAATCCCTGCTTTTTGACCTTAAACTCGGCATGTATTTCCTCGTCCATATCCAGAAGTTCCCAGGTAAGGATCTTACCGTCAGCTTCCGTGGCATTATCATCCTCGGCGGAATTCGGAAGTTCAAGAACGAATGTCATATATGGTCCGTAGTCCTTCTTTGCCGAAGAACTGATCTCGGAAGTATCTGCATTTCCCGCGATGGCAAGGGCATCCCAGTTCAGGATGTAGATTTCTTCATCTTCGTCGAATTCTACCTCAAAGCCCTCGTATCCGATGCCGAGAGCCTGAAGTTCTTCTGAGATCTCTTCGATCTCGAGTCCATACTTCTCACCGAAGATCGCCGTGACTTTCTTTCCTTCTTCTTCGGTGATTTCCCAGTCGTTATCCTCAAAGATCCCGATACGCTCTTCAAGCGCGTCATCTTCCTCTTCGACCGCCGCGATCAGCACTTCGAGATCTGCGGTCTTATCCTTATTGACCATAACTTTTGTGCGATAAGGGAACGGGTAAGAACCTGCTAATGTGAAAGAGATGAGGACGGGCTCACTCATTCCCAGCAGATTCCACGAATAGGTAGTGTCATGTACTTCGTCGGCATTGTCCGAGATCGAATTGCCCGGGATCGTAATACAGAACCGCATATATCCGCCATACTGATTCAGCGATTTACCGTCAATGCCGGAAGTCTCCGCTTCACCGGTAACATCGGATGCATCCCACCTGATCGTATAGACGCCGTCTTTCTCACTGACTTGAAAACCTTCGAATCCCATCCCGTCAGTTACAGTCCTTTCGAGATCATCCAAAGGGATATCCAATATCGAAACGGTATATCCCGTATAATCATCTTCGTCGTACTCATCGATCTCGAAATCGTAACCTACTTCTTTCAGTGCTTCTTGGAGATCTTCTGTATCATCCATACCGGTAGCATAATCATCCTGCATGGCATAAAGCATTACCATATCCACGGTTCCGTCTTTATCGACCTTGGCCGTTAACGAATAACGTATACAGCCCGAAAAGCAGATCATGGCAACAAGTGCCATAAAGAGTGCGATAGTTCTTTTAAGAGAGTGAAGTTTCTTTTCCATAACCATATCCCCCCGATAATAAATCCAACCCAACATCATCATTATATCAGAAAGTCGCCGTAAAAAGGTGACCCGGCCACTATGCACTGCAAAAAGTTGATCGATCACAATGAAGAATGAAATGGAAAAAGCGAAAGGAGTATCGTTCTTGCGACTCAAACAGTTTGCTTTCGCAAAACTCGTCGCTCAAAGGATACTCCTTTCGCTTTAACTTATTACTTGCTTTATTTCATGTTCTCTTTAATATTTTCTTGGCAAGTCTTTTGGATTTCAGGAATATCTTTTTGAAGAATACTCGGGCAGGGTTGAAGAACAGGACCAAAGCCGTGTATGCGCGATAGCGCTTTTCGGTCACGCTGTGTTCTTTTCCGTTTCGGACGAAGCTGATCATCATCCCGTAAATATCGCTGTCTTTCACGCCGCGCTCGCAGCTGACGCAGTTATCGCCGAGGATCACATATTCATTCGGAAGGACCTTAATGATCCGGTGAAGGACATACTTACTCGTCCCCCGCGCGAAAAGCACTACGTCGCCCTTTTTATATCTCTGCCCGCTGTTTTTTTCGATGGTGAACAGATCTTTTCCCTGGCGAAGGAGCGGCATCATGGAAACGCCGACATTCGTGTATGTCAGTTTCCCGTTTTCTTCCAGAAATTCCGCGATCGTCTTGGTCATTTCCGGCTCTCCCCGGAAATCCCGCTCATATAGTCAAACGCCACTTCCGCCGCCTCGATGTCCATGTTGCATGCAAGGCGGAAAAGCGCTACGTTTTCCGTAAGCTGCGACAAGAGCTTCACGGTCTTGTCCAGTGCTTTTATATCGGAAGGACGGTAGGCCTGCTGCAAAAGCATCGGAAACGCATCCTTTCTTTCGATTCGTTTTATTTCGTTTTTCTCGCCGCGCGAAAGGAGGCAAAGGCCCTTCAAGGGTACGCGGATATTGCTGCCGAGACGGTGTTTGCCGTTCCAAGGGGTCCCGTATACAAAAGCACCGTCCTTGGTCACGCGGATCAGGGGCTTATCGTCGTTGACCATCTTCGCGCGGTCACCCAGGTGCTTTCGCCAAAGCGCGGTATGCGTGGATTTTCCCGTGCCGCTCGAGGCGGTGAACAGATACCCGTTTCCGTCGGCGGCGATGGCCGATCCGTGGAAAAGGAACGTGTCGCAAAGGATCGGGAAAGCCTCTGCCATTTTCCTGTAGACGGCAAGTTCTTCGAGCATGCCGTCGGTCCCGCCCTGAAAAGCTCTCGGGCTGATGGCCGCTTCCGCCTCGGATTTCTTTCTTTCATAAAGAAGATCGTCCGGGGTGATCACGATATCGATGTCGGGAGAAGTTTCTTCGCATACGTAGTCACGGCAATATTCGTGGACATCCTCATACATGGACTCCACCCGCACGATCATATCTGCGATCTTATAAAAACCGGTCATCTCTTCACCCCTTGTAATTCTTTTAACACTATATCGGAAATGCTTTTTAACTTCAATTCTTTCGCCATCTCTTAACCTATTCGTTATCCTTTTGACAAATCAAAAGGACTGCCTTCCCGATGAAGTGACCCCAGAAGTTGAACAAAAACTTCTGGGGTTCACTTCACGACAAGACAGCCTGCTGCCTGTTCTATGTTTGGTTCTATTTTTCACTGTTTTTTAGAACGAAACATAGAACCACTCACTCAAACACATGTGATGACGAAAAAAGCCCGCTCTGAATTATCGAAAGCGGCGAGTTTTGCTTCAGCAAACTGTCTGAGCCGCAGGAGATATATTCAGAACGGGCTTTATTAATCGGTTTGTGATCAGAGAACTTTCGCCAGGAAAGACTGAAGTCTCTCATTTTTCGGATTATCGAAGATCTCTGAAGGCGTACCTTCTTCGATGATCTTTCCTTCATCCATGAAGATCACGCGGGATCCGACTTCTTTGGCAAATCCCATCTCGTGAGTAACAACTGCCATGGTCATTCCGGACTTGGCAAGTGCTTTCATAACATCAAGAACTTCACCGACCATTTCCGGGTCGAGCGCTGATGTCGGTTCGTCAAAGAGAAGAACATCCGGAGACATGCAAAGGGCACGGACGATCGCGATACGCTGCTTCTGTCCGCCGGAAAGCTGGCTCGGATAGGCATCGGCACGATCCATAAGACCTACTCTTTCAAGAAGTTCAAGTGCTTTTGCCTCGGCGTCTTCTTTCGACATCTTCAGAAGTTTTCTCGGCGCCAATGTCATGTTATCGAGGATCGTCAGATGCGGGAAAAGATTGAAGTGCTGGAATACCATACCCATCTTCTGACGAAGTTTGTTGATGTCACTTTCCGGAGAAGTGATGTCCACACCCTCAAAAGTGATCGTACCTTCGTTCGGGCGCTCAAGAAGATTGAGCGATCTTAAGAAGGTGGATTTACCGGAGCCGGAAGGTCCGATGATAACAAGCACTTCGCCTCTTCTGATATCGGTGGTGATGCCGTCGAGAGCATAGATCTTACCGGTTTTATTCTTAAAGTGCTTGGACAGTTCATTTACGGAAATGATGACTTCATTATTCTTATCAGCGCTCACTGTTTCTCAGCCTCCTCTCCATGACCGTTACCAGTTTACTGAAGATGACGACGATGATCAGGTAGATAGCGGCAACAGCGAAAAGCGGCATAAATGCCACGAACGTACGGCTTCGGATGACGTCACCGCCACGGGTCAGGTCCATGATGCCGACGTAACCGGAAACGGAAGTCTCCTTGATCAGCACGATGAATTCGTTGGCAAGGGCGGGAAGAACATTCTTCAGAGCCTGCGGGATAACGATATAGTACATGGTCTGGATATAGTTGAAACCAAGGGAACGGCCCGCTTCGAACTGACCGTTGTCGATGCTCATGATACCGGAACGGATGATCTCGGCCACATAGGCACCCGAGTTGATACCGAAGGCCAGGACCGCAACCAGCATCGCATTCGTCGATGATGCGAAGATGATGTAGTACATGATCATGAGCTGAACGACGACCGGGGTTCCTCGGATGACCGTCAGATAGAGCTTTACGATCGCATTGAAAAAAACCAGGAGTCCTTTTGCAAGACCCGGTCGCATTTCTTTGATCGTCTTGTCATGGGTACTGCGGACGATCGCCGCAATAACACCCAGAGCGATACCGAGAAGTACGGCAAAGAATGTGATCCGCAAGGTCATCCAAAGACCTTTGACCAGATACATATACCGGTCTTCCGCGATAAAGTTGATGTAGAACTC
Source organism: uncultured Clostridia bacterium (assembly GCA_905235455.1). GTDB lineage: Bacteria > Bacillota > Clostridia > Saccharofermentanales > Saccharofermentanaceae > Scatonaster. The sequence continues at coordinate 10,795 of CAJOLL010000042.1, read as the reverse complement.
GTCTTTGATTTTAGCAAACCAGGAATTCAGATCTAATGCCACCCTGTTTGCCAGAATGAAGTTGTACATAGTGGTTCCACCCTCCATGAACCTTAGTGTCCGCAGGCTCTATTGTAAAAGAAACAAAGACGGAAATAAAGTCATATTCCCGTCTTTGCCTATTCTTTTTTCGTAAAGTGCTTTTCGGGAAACCGAAAAGCCGGAGTTTTTGACCAGAAGTGATCAGCCGTTGCTCGGGATGTATTTCTCGATGATCTTGTCGATCGTTCCGTCAGCGGTCAGTTCTTCAAGAGCCTTGTTGATTTTCTCAAGAAGGTCTTTGTTGTCTTTGTTGATGCACATCGCATACTCTTCTTCGACATAAGCTGTCGGCAGGATAACAAGACCTGCATTTGCAGCTACAAAAGACTTTGCCGGCTCGTTATCGATAACGACCGCATCTACCTTACCTGTGGAAAGCGCCAGAACTGCGTCATTACCCTTGGAGAAACGGACGACTCTGTCTTCTCCGACATCATCGGTCATATAGATGTCACCGGTCGTACCCTGCTGAACACCGACTTTGTAGTCACCGCCGAGCAGTGTATCTACGTCTGTGATCTCGGAGCCTTCCGGAACGATGACTGCCTGGATACCGGTTGCATATGTGGAAGAGAAGTTAACTGCCTTCTTACGCTCGTCAGTAACTGTCATGCCGGCCATTCCGATATCGTACTTATTGCTCTGGACACCTGCGATGATGGAGTCAAACTCTACATCTACGATCTCCAGTTTCAGATCGAGCTTCTCGGCGATCGCTGCCGCGATCTCGGCATCGATACCTACGATATCCGTACCTTCATAGTACTCATACGGCGGGAAATAGGCATTGGTTGCCATGGTCAGTGTACCGCTCTTTACTGTTGTGCCTTTCTTGGATGTGCAGGCAGCCATTGCGCCGGCCATACCGAGAACAAGACCCAGGGAAATAATCTTTGCAATTACTTTTTTCATACTATCCTCCTAAAAGTGGCACTTTCGTGCCATCCCTCTTTTAACACTATAAGTATAAGACCTAAAGGCGCCGCATGTCATTCCCATTTCAGACGAAAAATCGGTATACCTTTCGCCTGTGGTTAGGCAAAACGGACAAAGCACCCGATTTTTCAGGTATTTTTGATGTTTTGCCACATAGTCCTCCTCGTTCGTGTTTCCCATTTCCACATGATATAATCATTCCATAAAAATGAAAGCAGAGGGGGACCTTATGGAAAACAATACGCCTTCCGGTAAAAGCGGCTCTCTCCTTTGGACGATCCGTTATACCCTGATCAACGCGACCTACTTTTCCGCGTTCTGTACGATCCATGCGTGCGCCGCCGTTTTCCTTCTGGGAAATGGCTTTTCAAACACGGAAGTCGGCGTACTTCTTGCTCTTGCCAATATCGTTTCCGCCATCGCCCAGCCTGTGATCGCGGGCATCATCGATAAACAGGGGGCGCTTACAAACCGGTGTTTCATCCTTTTTTCCGTCCTGGTGATCCTGGCAGGATCTGTCATCCTTCTCTTTTCCGAGAACAACAAACTTCTGATCTTCCCGATCTTTGCTCTGATCTATATGATCCAGTTTGCCTATCAGCCGGTCATGACGGCACTTTGTTTTGAGTACCAGAAAGCAGGTGCGCCGATCGTTTACGGAATCGCGCGAGGTCTGGGATCCGCAAGTTTTGCCGTGACATCCGCTTTTATCGGCGGTCTCATCGAAGAAAACGGGATCCGGATCCTCCTTTATATCAACATCGTGGTTATGGTGCTTTCGGCCATATTGATCTTTACTTTCAAAAAACCATCAGAAAAGAAAATGGAAGGATCTGTCGGCAAAGGCGCATCCGCTGACGAGGGCACTACTTCGCCGTCGGACGGAAACAGTTCCGAAGATTCCGGAAAAGAAGCGCCGAACAGTTCTTTTCCCACATTCATCAAGGCATATCCCGCGTTCTCGCTCTTTCTTGTCGGCGTGATCTGCTTCTTCTTCGCGCACAATATGATCAACGATTTCATGATCCAGATCATCCGAAATCTCGGCGGTGCGGAAAAAGAACTCGGCTATGCCAATTTCCTTCAGGCGATCCTGGAACTTCCGGTCATGGCCATGATCGGCCTGATCCTCAAAAAGCTCTCTTCGAAGAAACTTCTGCTGATCTCGGGTGTCGCTTTTCTTGTGAAGATCATGATCCTCATCTTTGCCACGAACATGGGCCATATGTACTTAAGCCAGTCCTGCCAGTTCTTCGCTTACGCGGTATTTATCCCGGCGGCGGCTTACTATGTCAGTAAGACGATGGCCGATCACGATCAGGTCAAAGGACAGGCTTTCGTCACGAGTGCCATCACGATCGGCGGCGTTTTCTCGAATCTCATCAGCGGTGTCATCCTCGATCACCTCGGCATCCGTCCGATGCTGATCACGGGAACGGCCGTGTGCGCAATTGGTGTGGTGATCGGGTTCTATGCGATGCTGAAGCTGCCGGCGCGAGAAAAGAAATAAACTTTCTCGTGCGGGTCCTCGGGCTTCGCCCTGCGGAGGCACTTCGAAAGTTTTTTCTTTTCTCTTTGCAGATAGCTTCTTCAGCAATTTCCCGTATAGACAAATTGAAGTTTTTCGCGTGCGATTTCGGCGAGGGCGTAGACGTCTTTTACGGAGGTCGCATTGCGGTCGGTCAAGTGAAATCTCGGGAAGAACCGTGAGATATGAAGCGGGATGTCCGGGCCGATGACCGAGCCATCTGCGCCTTTCAACTCCGACACCCAGGAAGACAGTTCCCTCATCTCGAGAGGCGAGTCGTTTTCACCGGGGATGATCAGGGTCGTCAGTTCCACATGGCAGATCTTCACGGCCTCTTCGATGAATCTTTTCGTCATCTCAAAACTGCCGCCGAGAAACTCGTTATAGTAGCGGGCCGTAAATCCCTTGAGGTCGATATTCATGGCATCGATATAAGGCCCGATCTCATTAAGGACGGAAAGCTCGGCGGTGCCGTTCGTCACCAGGACATTCTTAAGTCCCCTCTCATGTGCGAGCTTACCGGTATCTCTTACGAATTCATATCCGATCAGCGGTTCGTTATACGTAAAAGCGACGCCGATATTTCCTTCCGGTCGGTACTTCTCCGCGATCCGGACAAGGATCTCCGGTGTGACCGTATCGGCAGTTTCCGAAAACCGTAAAGCCTCCTCGCCCCAGGAGATCTCGCTGTTCTGGCAGAACGGGCATCTTAAGTTGCAGCCGTAGGATCCGACAGACAATATCTTCTTCCCCGGGAAGAAATGGTTGAGCGGTTTTTTCTCGATGGGATCGAGCGCGAGGGATGTTATTTTCCCATAGTTGGACGCGACGACTTTATCCGAAAGACCGATCCTTCCTCCGCAAAAACCGATCTGGCCTTCTTTGAGTTCGCAATGCCGGAAACACACGTGACATCTCGCCATATCCGCCTCCGGAAAATCACACATGTCTTACGACTTCGAATCGTTTCAGAAAATACTTCTCATGGCTTTGGATGCCGCCTTTTCTCATCGCGATCGCGACCTGCTCTTCGGGCGTATCCACGCCGTCAAGATCCGGAAGCAGAAGTCCTCTTCGTCCATCGCGGGTCGACACGATGACGCCGTATCTTTTAACGTCGAGCTGGTCCATGGAATCGATATCTTCGGGCTCTCCGAGCACGTCGACATTGATCTCGAGCCACGGAAGCTCGCTCTCTTTAATGGGGTCAAAACGCGGGTCACGGGTACTTGCGCTGATCGCGTTGGTCACGATCTCCATCGCGAGATTTTTCATCGTCGGGCCGATCGTACCGATACAGCCTCGAAGCATCCCCTGCTTATGTATCGATACAAAAGCACCTGCCCTTCTTCCTGTCATCTCCTCGGGAAGATCCAGGTCCGCCGGACGGATCTTCTCGCCTGTACGGATATAAGTCTCGATCGTTTTTCTTGCCAGGCGCACATATGCATCTGAAGAATTGATCTGCTCTTCGATCTCTTTTTCTTTCTGTTTCAAACGGATCGCCAAAAACTTTCTTTCCGGATCGATCCCTGCAGCATTTTCCGCACCATCTTTTTCACCGGTTGCCCCGGCATTATCTTTTCCTTCTGTCTCTGGATAGAACGAGCAGATGCCGTACCCGACACCGGTGACATCCTCGTGGCTGAATGCCGTTGCGCGGACTCTTTTACCATCCCAGGCACCTGCCATGATGACGAAAGAACGGTGACCGCACTCAGCGGCCTTATCGCAGAATGCTTCGTCAAAATCGAAAAGTTCGCCGAATGAAGCGCGGCCCATCACGTCCATGATGCGCTCGTCATACTTCGGTCCTTCCGGTGAAAACCCATATGGTCCGTAGTCCTGAAGTTTATGCGAAAGATCCCCGCTGGCAACGATGACGACTTTTCTGTCGAGCGCATTTACCGCGCGGGAGATGATCGTTCCGAGTTTGTAGTGATCCGTAAGCGGAAGTCCGGAAAGGCCGATGCGAACGATCTTCCCGCCTTTGTATTTATTTCTTATGAACCATAGCGGCACCATCGTACCGTGGTCGAGGTCCTTTTCCTCTTCGCCCAGGGTGCCGCACGGAAAGTCTTCGTGATATGCGATCTCGGAGATCTTGTCGACCAGGTCTTCGTCATAGTCCTCGGAAAACTTCACTTCCGGCGCGCGGAAACCCGCGAACGAACCTTTCGCATGTTTGCCGGGAGAGATATGAAAATAATCGGAATAGATGACCGAGTGCGGGCTCGTGATCACGATCGTCTCCGGAGAAAGCGCGGCGATCTCTTCGGCCACTTTCTCGTATGACCTTATCGTCTTTTCCACCTGCTTTTCTCCGCCGCGTCCCACGGCCGGGACGATCAGGGGCGGATGAGGGACCATAAAACTTGCAAGGATCGACATACTGTCACACTCCTTCCACACAAGCGGCAGGGTAAAGTCTACCTTGCGCGCCGAGGCTTCCCGAAAAGTGCTTTTCGGGCGGTATTACTCTTCGAGAGGTTCTCCTTTTCCATTGAACAGCGGAATGGTGCCGAGGAACTTGATGTCATCTCTTTTTGCGGCATCTCCTTCTGCAAGGACACATACACGGCCGGTCACCGTACCGCCGCAGAGTTTGACCATTTCTTCCATCGCGCGCAGCGATCCGCCCGTGGAAATAACATCGTCTACGATCAGGATGCGTTTACCGCGGATCATGTCGGCATCGTCTTTGCCGAGGAACAGTTTCTGCTTGCCGCGGGTCGTGATGGATTCGTCCTCCACGGAGATCGGCTCCGGCATATAGTTCTTCGGTCCTTTTCTGGCGACGAAATACTTTTCCGCGCAGCTCTGTCTGGCCATCTCGTGGGCCAGCGGGATACCTTTTGCTTCTGCCGTGAAGATGTAATCGTAATCCTCGCGCGGCACGAGTTTGAGAAGTTCCGTCGCGCAAGCGGTCGAGATCTCGGCATCGCCGAAGCAGATAAACGCGGCGATATAAAGATCGTCTGCGATGGGGCAGAGCGGAAGGTCTCTTTGGAGTCCTGCGATCGTCATTGTGTATTTCATAGTTGAATTCTCCTTTTCGGACGTCTTATGTGTTATCTGTTTTCCACTTAGAATAGAATAATCCTCCCGAGTATCTAAACCACAAATATACTATATCATTTTTACGGGGTTCTGTGATATAATCTTCATGGTTTTTCGGTCAGAAGTTGATCTGCTTTTCCGCCGGAGAACCGTCTTTAGGGGGGGGTGCGACAGTTTTGGATCTTGGGGTGTTTAGCAGATCCGGTCGCGTTCACAGTGGTGCGATGAAGTAAAAAACCATCGCATAGGCGGCGTTTTTGCCGTTATAAAAGAATATGGGGTAAATAAATAGTGTCATTTACGGAATTAACCTTCGTGTTCATTCTGATTCCGTTGTCTGTCATTTCCGCTCTTGCTTTGAAATGCCTGAAAAAGGAAAAAATCAGGAACACGGTCATACTGGTTCTCAGCATAGGCATCTTTGCTTACTACAGTTGGGCCGCCTTGTCTTTCTTATGTATTTTTATTGTTCTTACATATCTTTTGGGTCATCTCGTTTACGAGAGCCGAAAAAGTGATCCGAAAAAGATACGATGGATGGTCATATCCGTTGTTTCTGCCGTCGCTTTGCTTTTTTACTGCAAATATATCCCGGCATTATTAAACTGGTGGAACGGATTTGATATCCTTCACATCAACTACGTCAAGCTCGTTTCGATCGCCAGCATCTCCTTTGTCGTTTTCAGCGCGATCTCCTATATCGTGGATATCCACCGCGGAGATGCAACGCCCGGTTCTTTTATCGATGCGGCGCTCTTCATCTCATTCTTTCCTAAGTTCATTTCCGGACCGATCGTTTTATGGAAAGATTTTCAAAAAGAACTGCAAAAGAAGTCTTATTCCATCGACAAAATCAGTTACGGCATCAGCCGGATCATCATCGGATATGCAAAAAAACTGCTCATCGCAGATACGCTCGGCGCGCATATCCTTCTCATCCAAAGCAACGGCGCGGCAGGCATCGACATTCGCACTGCCTGGCTTTGGGCGATTGCTTATTTCTTCCAGATCTACTATGACTTTTCAGGATATTCGGATATCGCTATCGGACTTTCCAGCATCTTCGGATTTGATGTAAAAGAGAACTTCCGCTTCCCGTATGTTTCCGGATCAGTCACGGAATTCTGGAGAAGATGGCATGTCTCCCTCGGCACCTGGTTTAGAGAATATGTCTATATTCCGCTCGGAGGAAACCGTACGGGTAATGTTTATGTAAATCTGTTCATCGTTTTCCTTTTAACAGGCATCTGGCATGGAGCGAACTACACCTTCATCCTTTGGGGACTTGCGCACGGCGTGATCATGCTTTTCGAACGGGCCGTTAAAGATAAGGCCTGGTACAAAAAGATTCCCTTTGTGGTCAAGTGGGGCTTCACCGTTTTCTTCGTGTTACTCGCGTGGGTACTGTTTATGTCCCCGAACCTGAAATCGGCAAGAGCTGTTTACAAAGGTCTTTTCACGCTGAATAAAAACTCGGTCAACTTCACTTGGAAGTTCTTTTATACTAAGAAGATCCTTCTGGTATTGTCTATTGCGGCGGCAGGTTCCGTACTCGGTCTGGTCGAGCGCAAAAAAGGTCTGAAAGAAAAGATCACAGAGTTTCTCGATCGGCCATACGTGATCTGGGCAAAGTATGTTTTCCTCCTCGCCCTGTTTGTCGTCGATATCCTTTTCCTTGTGAATTCCAGCTACAGTCCGTTCATCTACATGCAATTCTGAGGAGGTAAAACATGGTAAAAAAGATCATCAATTACATATACGTACTTGCCTTCCTCGCACTGATGCTCGTGCCTTTGTATCTAACAAACACCAAGCCGTATTCTGTCTCGGAGATCGATAACCGCGCACTTGCCGAAGCACCGAAATTCGGGCAGAAAGATTTTCCTTCTAAATTTGAAACATATCTTAAGGATCGCATTGGTTTCCGGTCCGAAATGATCAACTCGTATAACGTCCTTAACGATGTCGTCGCCGATGAGATGACTCATCCGAGTTACACCTACGGAAAAGACGGACATGTGTTTTTCAAAATGTCACCGAATCGTTCGTACAACGACTACTGCGTAGCTTTCGCAGAATTTGTCAAAAAGATGCAGGATTACTGCGAATCCCGAGGCGTCGGTTTCTACTTTGCTTTTGAACCGGAAAAGGCCTCCGTCATGAGAGACTTTCTGCCCGAAGGTACCAACTACAATGATTCCTGGGTAGACCAAATGCTTGCCTATATGGATTCTATGGGCGTCAACTACATCGACAACAAGTCATTCCTGATCGAGAAGAGCAAGACCGAGCAGATCTTTAACGTAAAGTACGATGCCGGTCACTGGAACGAACTCGGATGTTTCTACGGAACGAGCAATATTTTCAACCGCATCCATCAGGACTATCCGGAAGTGACGGAACTGCGTATGGAGGAATACGATATCTCCACCGGCGTCGCGCAGTATCTCCCCGTTTCGCAATTCGAGGTCAACGAGACTATACCGGTCTTTACACGGATAGACGGCCGAACGAATGTGTCGGGCAAGTATTCCCAAGGCCTAAAGCTGGATCCGGCGCACCATTATTTTCACTACCTTATCAACACGGCAGAAAACGCAGAGTCTCTTCCGAAGATGATGATCTTCCAGGGCAGTTACTACAACAGCCGGCCGCAGTTCCTGATCAGCCGCGCCAGCGAATACATCGCCATTCATAATTACCAAAACGTATTTAATCTGGACTATTACATCAACGCTTTCGATCCGGATATAGTGCTCTTCGAGGTGACTGAATACGCCGTGAAAGAATCCTATTTCGGAGTCGCCAATCTCCGGGATCCGGGCTGGAATCCGCCGTTGATCGACTGCAGGAGCGGAGAACCGGAAGATCAGCAGATCGCAGAACTTCTTTCTTCTACCGAACCGCTGAATGAGCGTGATCTTTTCGCTCTTCCTTATGACGGACTTAAGAAGATCTATCTCTATGACGATGACCTTCGCTCCATGGAATATATGTACCTGACTGCAGAAGACCGCGTTCTTGATCTGCAGAAGGATGCTGCGGGTTTTTACAGCACGATGGTCCCCGCGGATCTCGATCTTACCTATGCAAGCCTCGTCGGTGTATCTTACGACGGCAAAAAGTATTCGGGGTCCGTATGCCTTCGCGAGGCGAGTTTCCTTCATGACTTTAAGACAGAGTTTTCAGAAGGTTCGCAAAAAGCACCTGACCCGTCCGTATATACCGACGAACTGGGCAGTCTGACCAACCCGTACGAGATCTGGACCGACGTAAAAGGAAATCATTTCAACTCTCTCGTCGTGCAGCTTCTGGACGCGAATTCGAGCACATATATCGGCGCGCTCCACACTTCCCGGGGCGAAGAAAAAGTGTCCGATGTATTTCTCTTCCAAGCCCCTACCGGCTGGTACCGGTTCCGTATGAGGGGAAACTCGAATAAAAAGGACGAGTTCATCGACTATTTCGTATACCTTATGGCAGGTGAATACTATTCATATTCGTATCAGGTGAATAAGCTCACGGAAGACCAGATCGTATTCAGTTCTTTCGAGATCAGCGGTCCCGGAAATCCAACTGCCGTACAAAAAGATATCGTGTCCGACCTGATCCTTACCGAAGGGGCTTCCGTTTCTTCGGACCAGACGGTCACGCTTACTACCGTCACCGACGGAAATGCCTTTAATTCTGTCGTCTTACAGGTGGTGGTCGGTGTCGATTCGGAAAGTGGTCTTAGCACCCCGTTCAAAGGCTCTTCCACAGGGGAATACCACGGCTACTACAGTCACGGGTCGGAAAGCGGATCCTGCATCGTCAGACTTAGAGGAAACTCCAATAAAAAGGACGAATATATCGAGTTTGTCTGTGATATGAAGCAAGGTGCCCTCTATGAATATTCATTTACCATTGAAAAGATGACTTCGAACGAGATCGTCATCAGCGGTTTCCGCTTTGCGCAGATCTCCGATTAACGGAATGAATGCGATAAAATCATTGTTTCCTTTCAAATTTACAGCAGTCCAGAATGAGTTCTACACAGCCGTCAATTTGCCGATTTTTTCCGTGCCGAGCGGATTTGTAATTGTTTCTGTTTCACTCATTTAAGTAACCTCTTTGTGTTTTATGATATGTCATGATGCCTGGTTCAAACTGGCTGTTATAAAGCTCTGCATAGAAGCCGCCCTGTGCCAGCAATTCTTCGTGATCCCCGCTTTCAACTATATCTCCATCCCTCATCACAAGAATCAGATCTGCGTTCTTGATGGTGGAAAGGCGGTGCGCGATCACAAAGGATGTCCTGCCATGCATCAATTTATCCATTGCATCCTGAATCTGAAGTTCGGTTCGTGTATCCACTGAGCTGGTCGCCTCGTCCAGTATAAGCATCGGCTTATTTGCAATCATCGCACGAGCTATCGTAAACTGCTGTTTCTGTCCCTGCGACATGCTTAACTGATCGGTCAGCACGGTATCATATCCGTGAGGAAGCGTTTTGATGAAATGATGCAGTCCCACTGCTTTGCAGGCCTTCTTGATATCTTCATCCGTTACGTCTTTTGTCGAGTAGGCGAGATTTTCCCGAATGGTTCCCTCAAACAGCCACGTATCCTGCAGAACCATGCAAAACTGATCGTGAACATTCTCGCGGGTCATATCCTTTGTGGATACGCCGTCAATGCGAATTTCACCGCTCTGTATCTCATGAAAGCGCATGAGGAGACTAACCATTGTGGTTTTTCCCGCGCCTGTGGGCCCGACGATGGCGATCTTCTGTCCTGGCATTGCCACGGCAGAAAAGTCGTGGATAACGGTTTCGTCGGTATCCTCATAGCCGAATTTGACATGAGAAAACTCCACAGAACCCTTAACATTTTCAAGGTGTTTTGTTTTCTCGCTTTCATCCTCCATTTCCTCTGCTTCGAGAAATTCAAATACGCGCTCGCCCGCGGCAGCCGCGGACTGGAGAAGCTGCATCGCCTGTGAGATCTGCGATAGCGGCTGTGTAAAGTAGCGGACATACAGCATAAACGCCACAATGACTTCCATGCCGATTCTGCCGTTGACTGCGAGTGCACCTCCTACAATACATACTGCCACATAAGCGAAATTACCGATAAAGGTCATCAGCGGCATCATAAGACCGGACAGACTCATTGCCTTAAATCCGCTGTTACGGAGATTTGAATTAAG
>CAJOLL010000041.1 GCA_905235455.1 uncultured Clostridia bacterium | reverse complement strand
GGTGTATACACCGATCGGATCATTCTCGGAAGTCGGCTGCGTATCCGGAACGATCGGAGTCGTATCATTCGGAACCGTGTCGGAAGCGGAATCAGAGATACTCGCGATCGCCGTATCGGAAACGGAAGTATCTGTCGTGTTGTTCTTGCTGCTTCCGCATGATTTTACGATCAGCACGATGATGATGATCAGGCAGACCAGGGAAACGACGGCAAGTACGAACGGCAGGTAGCTGGAACCGAAGTTCTCATCACCGCTGTCGAAGCCGTCATCGATCGTATCCGGTTTTCTTCTGGCCGGCTGTGTGTTCGGACGGTTGCCCGGACGCTGCGGCTGCTGCGGACGCTTCACGCCCGGAACGGAACCCGGACGGATTGCCTCACCCTGCTGCATATATGCAGGAATGGAGGAAGCAACAGGTTCTGCTGCAGAAGGAGCACTTGTCGGAGCGATATCGAAAAGATCTGCCACGGACGGCGGCGGATTGTCAAAGTCATACTGTGGCTCAGCGGCAGAGGAGGCATACGGATCATAATCCGTCTCGGTCACTGCCGGGATCTCCTGGGTCGGTTCATCGTAATAGGCACTTGCCGCATCTGCGAAATCAGGCTGGTCGAGGTTAACGAACGGAGATGCCTGTGCCGGCGGCGGATTTACGAACTGCGACGGAGCTGCTTCGTCTTCATCTACGGTGTAGGAGCCGCGTGCATAAACGCCTGTATCCTCATAGCCTACCGGTGTATCACTGTTGGTCGGATACGTCGGCGGAACATAGGAAGGAGCCTCATAAAGCGGCATTTCCGGAACGTCGTCGGCAGATGCGGTAGCATTGTTCGTCGCATCACCCGAAGCAAACGGGATCACGAACTCGCCTGCATCCGGAGTTTCTTCGGCAGGAGCCATGCCCTCTGCATAGTCTGACGGATAACCTTCGTGCGTTTCATATTGATCTTCAGCGGATGATTCTGCGTCACCGAAGAAAAGCGGTGTCTCATCGAACTCTTTCGGATCGTTGGAATACTCGGGTTCATCGTTCATAGGCTTCTTCACCTCATCTTCCGCTTCGAAAACAAGAGGAGCATTCTCTTCTGTTTCCGCAACAAACGTCGGAGCCTTATCTCCGGATGTCTGTTCAGTTCCTGCCATGTTCTGTTTTTCGGCGGTCTCTGCGGAAGGCTTTCCGGTAAAGAGTTCATCGCCGATATAAAGCGGAGCACCGGTATCCGTTTCTTCCGGGCTTTCTCCGCCAACTTCAAAAGATGCATCTTCAGAAGTTTCCTTGACGAGCGCTTCCGCCTCATTCTGAGCCTTTACCGCGGCCTTGAAGAACGGATTCTCTTCGTTCTTAACGGCTACAAAAGGCTCATCCTTCTTGACGTCTTCTGTCTTCGGGGGAAGTACGAACGGACTTGGGGATTCCACAACGGTCTCTGCCGTCTCTTCTTTCTTGGCTTCGAACTCGGCAACTGCCTTGTCAAAGCTGTTCACAAACGGAACGACCTTCGTCACTTCATTGTTCTCCTCAGCTTTTGCTTCGGCTTTCGGAGCTTCTTTGCCGACAATCGGAGTCACTCCTGTTTCATCCTTCATCAGTTCGGAAACATCTCCGAACGAAAGCGGCGGTTCCGGGATCGGTGTATTGATCGCGTCGTAAATCGAAGATCCTGCCGCAGCACCTGCAGCAGATGCAGCCGTTGCCCGGGAAGCGGTCGCTGCGCCGACAGAAGCGATCGCATCTGCCGCTGTTCCGACCGGCGGAATCACTGCCGTTGTCTCAATGGCTTTTGCCTCAGGCGTCTTTTCCTTTTCCTTCTCGTCACCGAAAAGCATCGCACCCGGAGCCGGCTCATCGTCGTCCTTCTTTGGAGATTCGAGCGGGACCGACGGAGCCACATTGTACTCATCATCGTAGTCTTCCTGCTGGGCTGACTTCTTTTTTCTTCTTCCGAACCCGAACAGTCCGCCTCTTTCACTGGAAGTAATGTCTTCGACAAAAGAGATCATGAACTGCAGCGGCACGCCCGGAAGCTTCGCAGCGGCTTCGGTGATGACCACGCTTGCCGCATCGCTCTGATCTTCCGCATCGTAAAGGATACGCAGGAGTTCCTGCTGTCCCAAAGCCTCGTAGACTTCGCGGTTACAGAGGATGATGCAGTCATCGAGTTTCAGCTGGGCAATATTGGAACACAGCGCCGGGGCTGTCTTGGTTGCACAGAAATTATAGAAATTGTCGACCTTCTGACGGGCTGTGTTGATCGCGTCGATACGGATATCGGTCGCCGTCATCGGGTAGAGAGTGTCATCACGATAAAGGAATGCAAGTCCTTTTCCGATAGTGGAAGCAAACGCCTCACCGTCTTTGACCATAACGCCGGCGAAGAACGGGGCACGGCTGTTGTCCTGCTGGATCTTCATCTTTCCTGTAATGGAAACGGCAGTATTGACCATCTCGCCGATCGAATCGTCCAGAGATCTTCTTCCTGCCTTCAGTTCGGTACCGAGGCGGCGCAGGAACGGCTCATACGGCGGAAGTGCATTCGGATCCTGATCCTGGATCGTCTGGTGAGAGAATACGGAGAAGAAAAAGCCTCTGTCTTCTTTGTCATTCGTCAGATCTGCCGAACGGGCGACCGTTTTGCTGGTCACACGTCCATCCATGTAAAAAGCGTCTGTCAGTTCTGCTGTAGGAAAATATCTTGCTGTAAGCGTCGTCGCAAGACGAGTCTGCTTTGCCATATTCTGAAGCCTCCAAAATAGTGGGATCACCCTTTTCTTCCTGTTAATTATAACATAATGTCTTTTCATACAAGTATTTGAAGAAGACTTTTTGCTACAATTTCGTGACAATTTCAAGTCGATGGCGTTGCACGTGAAAAAGGAGACGATATCAGGCACTTTTTAGACTTTTCCGAAACAGCGAAACTATTGCACTGTGATTACGCGGGAATATCCGTCAGGATTTCTTGCTGTCGACAAATTTCTGCATATCTTCCTCAAGGATCGGGAACGGTGCGCATCCCAGATCGAGATAAGCTTTCATGACCTCTTCTTTTGTGCAAATCCCTTCAAGCTCCTCTGCCGCGCCGTCGATGATCTCCGACGTGAAGATATAGCCGAAAGCGTATTCCACGGCGAAACACTGCTCCGCCGTAAGGCTCGACCAGTATTCTTTCATGACGGAGCTGTCCTGGCCATAGCGGCCGAGGTAGGCTTCACAGTCCTCATAAGTCCAGCCCTCGTACTCGATGCCGATACTCATTCTCGCCGAAATCAGGATGCTGTAAAGAAGCGACGCCATCCAGGCATTTTCCGCCAGTTGCTGGTCAAAAGGCGCATAGTGGATCATCGTCCATTCGGAGTACTTTGCCCAGCCTTCCGCGTAAGCCTTCGAGGTCGCAAACACCTGATACCGGCTTTCCAGGTTTTCCGCCTGGTACTGATGCTGATAAAGGTGTCCCGGGTACATCTCGTGGCTGATCAGCGTGAACATATTGTACTCCGGATTCTCGACAAGCCCGGTATTGACCCAGACCGTGTGCTTGGTATAGTTGTCGATCGGCGCGGAATAGTAAGTCGCCGGCTGGATCGATTCGCTGAATTTCTCCGGCACGTTAAAGATCGAGACATCGTTGGCCGAGATCTGCGGGAAATGCTCGGAAGTAAAGCGTTCGCACCACTTTCTGGCATCATCGAAAGAAAGATCGCCGTAGCCGAAGTAGTTACCCTTCGTCTGCCAGATCGGCAGGTATTTGTCATAGATCTCGGTAATCTTCTCCTGCAAAAGTTCCGTACATTCTTCTACCGACTTATCCGTTCCGGTCGACAGATGGAAAAGCGCCTCGTAGTAAGCCTTTCCCTCTGCCGTGGAAGCCAGGTACGGGGAGTCATTGCACATTCCCTTGAGCTCCGGGAGCTTTTTGATCAGCATCTCGAAGGCCGGATAGTATGATGTATCCAGAAGCTCTTCATTTCTTCTGATCAATTCTTCTGTCTCCTGATCGGAAAGCTGCAGCGCGCCGACACGGCTTTCGAAAGAAGTCTTCATGAAGTTCGTATCCCGTTCTTCCTGCATCTTCACGCAGTCGGAGATAATGCGGTCGATACTTTCGTCATTCCAGCCGATCCCCATCTCGCTTCTCTTCTTCTCGGCCTCGAACACCTGGGTAAAGAAGTCCAAATAATCCTCCAGGATCGTGAAATACCGCATGACGTCGTCTTTACTGTTGAACTGGATAAGCGAAGTCAGAAGCGGGTAAAGGATCTGCTTTCCGCCCATTGGATTCAGATGCGGCACATACTGGTAATATTTATATTCTTCCGACATGTAAAGGAAGTCGTAGCACATGTCCTTGATCGCCCGATTCTGGCCTTCCGTCAGATCATCCGGATCTAAAGACGCAAGTTCCTGCGCAAATTCCGAATAGCCGGAAGCTGCCGAAGTATATTCCTCTTCATTCGGAAAATGCAGACCGATCGTCGGCCAGTCGCTGTAGTAATTCTGCGGATCGTCAAACGAATAGTACGCCGTCAGAAGGTCCGAGGAGCCGACGAAGATGCCCATGTCATAGTATCGGAAAAGCTGCGAAGCCTCGCTCTCGTTGTCCGAGTCGTAGCCGACGCTTAACCATTTCTGGTCGTCATCAGGAAGGGTCCCGCCCTCTCCGTCCGTGGCCGCCGTTGCCGCGTGGGGCTTGGCAATGCTGTCCGGATCGACCTTTTTCGAACATGCGCCAAGCGGCGCGATGAGGATCGCGCCGCAGGTAAGCAGTGTCAGGGTTTTAAATGTCCTACCGTATTTTTTCATGTGTTATATCCGATCAGTGCTGTTTTTCGACGTAAAGCGGCATGTACTTTTCGAGCAGATCAAATGAGCTCGGTCCCATATCGAGATAGGCGGCATGGATCTCTTCCATCGAGTAGTCGCTGCCGTACTTTTCAACCGCGTCATCAATGATCTTATTGCAACAGTAGTTACCGAAGCAGTAAGGTGTGATGTAGCACGGGATCTCGATCGTCGTCGCCCAAATCTCCTCGGCGACCTCAGATCCTGCACCCGGAAAATACTGGTTGAAATATGCGGCAACATCATCCTTCGACCATCCGTCATAGTGAACTCCGATATCGACATATGCCCACATGTGGTAGTTCATAAGATCGATATAAAGATCCCATGTATCATACACATCCTGATCGTAGTCGGTCAGTTTGATGATGTAGTCTTCCGAATAGGTGGACCAGCCTTCCTTATATGCCGTCGTTCCGCCTTTCTGGTAGTAGTTGTTCATGTAGATCATGTGATAGACCGCCTCGTACATGTGCCCCGGAAGCGCCTCGTGCGCAACGGTGGTGAGCATCTCGCCCAGTCCGTCACTCTTGTCGTTGATCATCAGGACATTCTTGGTGATGTCATCGTACGGGGTCGACATGTAAGCCGCCGGCGAGAAGAAATCTTTCATCTCCTCCGGAAGGTGATAGACCGAATACTTGATCTCCCCGAGATCCGGGAAGTCGGCCTTGATGGCATCCTTACAGAATTCGACATCCGATTCAAAAGAACCTGTCGTGTAATTGAATTCACCGCCCATGATCTGGCTGTACTGGTCGTTATTCAGCTTCGACAGAGCCGTATAGAAATCCGTCATTTCCTGCGTGATCAGGCTTTCCAGAAGTGCTTTTGCCTCATCGATCGAAAGGTTGGTGCCGGAACGATACCGGAAATACTTCTCGTAGTATTCCTTTCCGCCTTCCATATCACAGAGATTTCCGTTCGTTTTTGCGGTACCGTAAAGCGTCTTCATATTCTCCGCCAGCCTCTCATACCCCGGGAAGAAAGAAGTATCCAGAATCTCTTTGTTTTTTTCGATCAGATCCTGCTTGACGGCAGCATCGAGATCCATGGCATTGATACGGTCTTCGAAAGTCTGATACATGTAATTGCCGTCGTGGTCTTTATAGACAGCCTCGAGAGATTCCACGACCTTTTCGAGCGTCTCATCCGGATAGGATCTTCCGAGCTCGGCACGCTTCTTCTCATATTCGAAGATCGAATCGTAGTACGGTCCGACATCGTTTAACATCGTCAGGTAACGCTCGACGTCCGCCTGATCGTCAAAGTTCATCGTCGCGAAGATGATCGGAAGCTCTACGTTCATGCCGGTCAGATCGTTGATCGATCCGATATAGTAATCCATTCCGTACATTTCCAAAGAAAGCGCATAGTCGCCCTGAATGGTCTCATAGAGGATCTGGTCTTCCAGTTCCAGGGAGCCGAAATCGATCTCATCGAGGGTATCGAGTACGTGAATGCAAAACTCGTAATTTTCGATCTCGTCGTCCGGATCATAAGGTTCGATACCGACAGTCGGCCAGCTGATGCCGAGCTTTTCCGGATCTTCCACATCGTAAACAAGGGAGATGATATCCGTTCTTCCCTCTTTGAAGATCTCCTCGTCCAGTTCATGGAGTTTGCTTACTGCATCTGCGCCGAAATAGATCGTATCTTTCGGATCGCGTGCCGTCGTCGGCGGATAAAGAGTCTCGCTCGGATCAGTATCCGTCGGCTCTGTCGGCTCCGTATCTACCGTAGAGTCGGAAGGTTCATCGGTAGTTTCTGTCTGTTCTTTTGTAGTCTTTTTCTTCTTTGTCTTTTTTGTTGTTTCTTCGGGTCTGCAGGCCGCAAGGACAAACGATGCCGCAAGAACAAGGCATCCCAATGTGCGCAATTTATTTCTGATCGTCTTATTCATGTCTGTTTCTCCTTCTCTCTTTTCATGTGTATTTAATCACAAAACAGGGGCAAAGTAAAACCGGAGAAAGAAAGGAATACACCCGAAGAACGGTGCTTTTCAATCGGGAAAAGCACCGCGCGGGATTCAGGCACGGACTTTTTCGTTCTTGTAGGAGACAAGCGTCAGGATCAATACAACGACGGACAGCACCAGAAGGGAGAGCGCGACTATCGCCATATTTCCCGTCTTCGCTCGTGCATTGAGAAGATCCTGGAAGATCAGGCAGATGTTATACACCGGGATGAGGTAGTGCGACATCGGCGAGGTGCCGAATCGGAACATCGACATCATCGAGGCCAGCGTGCACACGAGTGTGACCGGGATCTGGGCCGTCTGCGCCTGGTTGGCATCTTTACAAAACAGCGAGATCAAAACACCGAGATTCGAGAACAGGTAGCAAAGAAGCACGGCATAGATGAGGATCAGAAGGATCTGTAACGCCGAGACCGAAACGCCTGCAAAGCCAAAGACATCTTTGGTGCCCATGCTCTCGCATATTTTACTTCCCAAAACATCGAGACCGATGTAGATCCCGCTGCTGAAAAGGCTGATCAGGCTGACCGAAAATATCTTTCCCATGATCAGGGAGAGCGGCGGCACGGGAGAAAGCATGACCTGATAGAAGGTACCGCGCGCCTTGTCGCCCGCGATAGTGTCACTTGCGAAATTCGCGATATTGGCCGTCAGCGGCAATATCAGCATGTAAGGAAGGAGCATGGCGATCATACGGTTATCGGTGTCCTTCTCATTGATGTCCATAAGTTCGACGCTTCGGAACGACGCCCCCGCTTTCTGCCCTTTATAGACCATATCGAAGGATTCCCTGACAAAGGCTTCCGCACTCATCTTCAGGTAGCTTGAGACCGTGTTGCTCGCGTGGTAGTAGATCGTCACATTCGCCACATCCGAAAAATCGACAAGCACGTCACTTTTGTGAAAATCTTCCGAGAGAATAAACTCAGACGGAGTCTCCTTTATCGGCTGAAGCCAGATCTGCTTGTCATCCAGAGAACCGATGTTATAGGATTCGACCTCGATGCCGTAAAAGTACATACTGTAAGTATCCACGCTCTCGCCTGTCGATTTCGGCTGCAGGAGAGAGATTCCGACCGTGACAAAGAGCGTCAGGACAGGGAGGAGTACAAAGCCGAAAAGAAGGCTCTTCTCCTTGAATATCTTTCTCATTTCATGGTGGAATATCTTTCCGACTCCGCGCATGTTCTTCTCCTGTTCGTTCTTTCGTTCTAACGTTTTTCCGGATCTTCTTATTCTTTTTCCGATCCCGGCCTATTCGTTTTTCCGGATCTTCTAATTCTTTTTTCGATCCCGGCTTATTCTTTTCCGTGGCGACCGATGATGGCCTTTTCTTCGTGGTTTTCCTTATAGAGTTTGATGAAAGCCTGATCGATCGTTTCAACGCCCTGACCCGACGCAAGTTCGGAAACCTCCCCGCAGAAAACGCTTCTGCCGTCGACGATGATGCCTACGCGATCGGCCATTCTTCCGACCAGGTCGAGGATGTGGGTCGAAAGGATGATGCACTTGCCCTGTTCTTTCAGTTTCAGAAGATACGATTCGATCAGTTGCTGGGTCAGTATGTCCAGTCCGTTGGTCGGCTCGTCGAAGATGATCGTGTCCGGATCGTGAAGCAGGCAGATCGCCAAGGATGTCTTCTGCTTCATACCGGTCGAGAACGTGTCATATCTTCGGTTCCGGAATTCGCTGATGCCGAAATAAGAGAAGAGTTCATCGCGCCGTTCATTGATCTTTTCTTTCGGCATCTCGTAAAGTCCGCCGTAGTATTCCGCAAGTTCGTCCGGAGTAAACTGTCCGTCCAGACGGATCTCATTGGTCAGAAAAGCAATCCTGGAACGGATCTTCTCTTCATTCTGTGAAAGTTCTTTTCCATCGAAAAAGATCTTGCCGGACGTAGGTGTCAGAAGGGTGCTCAGCATCCTCATCGTCGTGGTCTTTCCGGCCCCGTTCGGTCCCAGAAGCGCAAAGATCTGCCCGTCAAAAATCTCTAGAGAGATGTCCTTGACGGCTTCGACCTTATTCTTTTTAAATGTCTTTTTCAGATGTTCGATGGTGATCATTCGGATCTCCTTTCCCATAATGCGGAAGACAGGATCATGCTTATGCCAAACAGCAGAAGGCCGATGGCAAGGGCGGTAAAGATCGGAGTATAAGTAAAATCATCTTCACAGAGGTCTTTTAGGAGCGGCGTCCAGTTGGCGAGCGGGAACAGCCGGATGAGCTCCGCGTCGATAAAAGTCGGTAGCATCGCGGTGACCGAAACGATCACCATGCCGGCCGAGGAAAAGAGCGAGGCTTTTTTCGTCTGGGCAAAAGCACTTCCGATGACGCTGAAGATCGCGGTGATGACAAGTGTCGCCGCAAAAAGGATCGAAAGGATCACCAAAAGCCAGACCGGGACGCTCCCGCGATTATCGGAAAGCGCGGCAAATTCCTTCGGACTCCAGATAGCCATGCCGGCAACGGACGCGATAAAACCGACGAGCCCCGAAACGAAGATCTCCGTCATCATGACCAGTACTTTTCCCGTAAGGATCTTCGAAATATCCGCCGGGCACAGCACCAGCGCATCAAAAGTCTGGCGCTCTTTTTCACCTGTGATCGTGTGGGCCGAAATGGCCATTGCGTTACTTGACATCATCAGGAAGACGATCATGCCGACCACGCCGCCGACACGATCGAGATAACTGTCGAGTCTTTCCGCGGACGTGCTCAGGTCCAGAGCTTCCGTCTCGGGATAGATCTCATAAACTTCATCGTAATATTCTTTTCCGGAAAGCAGATAGGAAATGTCCAGTCCCAGGTCTTTGGCATCTTTTAAAGCCACTGAAGCGGTCAGTATCGAAGAGTCATAAAGGATATAGATGAACTTGTCTTCCACCACGAGCGCACAGTCGGTCCGGCCGTTTCCGACGCGCGTCTTCGCATCGTTCATCGTGCCGTTTCTGAAAGAAAAATCGGGATAGAACTCCGAAAAGGCCGTCTCCATTTCCTCGGCGGATATCTCTTCCGGAAAATAAACGGTTCCTTTATAGCGGTTAACAAGGACGTTGACATAGCTTAAGCACCAGGAAAGAAACAGGACGCTTAAAAGAGGCACGAGCAACATCGTCACCAGCTGCACCGGCGTCTTTGTTGTCTTTTTCCATTCACTTCGCATGACATGAAGTACGTGATTATTCCGCATCCGCTGCTTTCCCTGTTATCTATGCCTGTTCTTCTGCTGCTTTTTTCTTATCTTCCTGCTTTGCCAGCGCTTCCGCTTCCAATTCTCGGAAATCGGTCTTGCCGATCCTTGTCATCGGGAATTCGTCTTTGAATTCATATTCCACCGGGCATGCGTACGGAATCAGTTTCTTCTTGCAGTTTTCCGCGATCTGTTTCTTGATCTCTTCCTTCGTCTTTTCATCCGATGTGCGGTCCTTAAGTATCAGATACGCCTTTACAACGTGGAGACGGTACGGGTGCGGGATCGCGACTGCACAGGCAGCTTCCAGGGCTTCGTTTTCCAATATGACCTTTTCGATCTGCGTCGGGAAGACCGGAACGCCGGAGACCTTGATGATCCTTTTGATGCGCTGGTCGAAATAGAAGAATCCTTCTTCGTCTCTGTGCCCCAGATCTCCGCTGTGGATCCATCTTTTTCCGTCTCCGTGGATATGGATGGCCAGATCCGTCGCTTCCGGATCGTTAAGATATCCGAGCATGACCGTCGGGCCGCTGATGCAGATCTCTCCTTTTTCGCCGACAGCTGTTTCTTCGTCGGTGCCCGGTTTCACGATCTTCATGTCGATCCCCGGCAGCGGAAGTCCGACGGAACCGCTTTTACAGTTTTTTTCGGGATTTACGGCACATACCGTAAGTGTCTCTGTCAGTCCGTACCCTTCGCGCAGCGAGATGTTTGCGCCATGGGCATGAATATACTCTTCGAAACGCTTTTTGAGATCCATCGGCAATGTATCTCCGCCGCTGAAGCAGGCCCGAAGGAAATCAAGCTTCATCGTCTTGAGCTTATCACTCTTGAGCATACCTTCATAAAGCGTCGGTACCGCCGCGATCAGCTGCGGTCTTTCTTTTTTAATGATCTTCGCCAGCTCGTCCGGCTTAAAGATCGGGACCAAAAGCATATTTATGCCGCAGGCGATCATGCAGTGCATGCACATGCAGATACCAAACCCGTGGAATAAAGGCAGGATCGCCACCATCGTCAGATCCGGGAAATTCTCGGGATCCGAGAACGGATCCGGCATGCGTATGATCTGCGGGCCGAGCATCGCCGGCACATTCATATTGGTCGAAGAGATCACGGCGATCTTCGGAGAACCCGTCGTGCCGCCGCTGTGAAGATAGATCGCCGGATCAGAAGGTCCTATCGGGCGGACATAGTCTTCCTGCTTTTTTCCCCCGGCCTCGCTAAGCTCCGTAAAAGGATATTCCCAGTCATAATCGCCGCTGAATTTCCCCTTGCGGAGCATATCTCCGTGGCAGATCAGTTCGCTGTATGAGATGTAAAAAGAATCTTGCGGGAACTTTTGGATCTTCCTGCCTTTACTCAGGAAGAACCCAAGTGCTTTTCCAAAGGAAAGATAGTCACCGATTCTACATACGATGACCAGACCGGGCTTAAGCTCTGCGAGCATATCCTTGGCTTTCGGAAGGAAAGCGTCCAGGATCATCAGACATTCACTGCCCGTTTCCTGCATGCAGGAGCGAAGTTCGGGGGCAGGCGTCTTCGGGTGGACCATGTTTGCGATGGCGCCGAGTTTATTGAGCGCATAGATCGCGACGACCGCCTGGGGGATGTTTGGAAGGCAGATTGTTACGACGGTGCCGACACCGACATTACAGTCGCTGAACGCTTCCGCCAGAGAATCCACTTCAATGAGAAGTTCAGAATATGTGATGCGCGTGCCCTCGAAGGTCACCGCCCTTTTATTCGGGAAAGTCTTTGCCGAACGGACGAGGATCTCATACAAAGTGAGATCCGGGATCTCCGGAAGTCCGCTCATTTCCTCATCGTAGTATGCTGTCCAGGATCGGTCCATGGTAATCTCTTACTTCCTTACATGCCATAACAATCTTATGTATTTTACTCAATTTCTCTTAAAAAAGAAATAGCGAGGTGGTATGATTAGGTGTACCGGGTGCGCCTCGCGCCCTTTTTGAAAAAGGAGACACCATGGCTAAGAAAAAAGCGCAATTCGTCTGCCGCAACTGCGGTTATGAGACTTCCGGATGGATGGGAAAATGCCCGTCCTGCCAGGAATACAATACCTTCGATGAAGTCGTCGAGGTCAGATCGGCCCCCTCTGACGCCAAGCCCGCCCTTCGTGCCGGCTGGATCGCCGAGCGCGGTGTCTCCAATCTTGCCGATGTGGCGAAAGAAAATGAGCCGCGTTTTTCCTCCGGCATCGCCGAACTCGACCGGATCCTCGGCGGCGGTTTTGTCGAAGGCTCCATGACGCTGGTCGGAGGCGATCCCGGCATCGGTAAATCCACGCTCCTCATGCAGGTCAGTGGCGCGGTAAAGACCAAGGGCGAGATCCTCTACGTTTCCGGCGAGGAATCCAAATCCCAGATCAAAATGCGTGCGGATCGTCTCGGCATTTCCCGCGACAGCATCGTTTTATGCTCGCAGACCTCTTTTGAACATATTTCGGAGCTGATCTCCGAAAGAAAGCCCGGTCTTTGCGTGATCGACTCGATCCAGACGCTCTACAGCGAAGATATCTCTTCCGCTCCGGGCTCCGTTTCCCAGACCCGCGAAGTCACCGCAGGTCTTCTTCGCATCGCAAAATCCTTAAATGTTCCGATCGTCCTCGTCGGTCACGTGACCAAAGACGGAGCGATCGCAGGCCCGCGCATCATCGAGCACATGGTGGACACCGTCCTTTATTTCGAAGGGGACGGATCCTCTGCCCTGCGTATGCTCCGCGCCACGAAGAACCGTTTCGGTTCCACAGGTGAGATGGCCTTTTTCGAGATGACACAAAAAGGACTCGTCGGTGTCGAAAACGCATCTGCGCTCCTTCTTTCCGGCCGGCCGCATATGGCTCCCGGTTCCGTGATTACTTCCGTGGTCGAAGGCTCCCGCGCCGTTCTCCTGGAGATCCAGGCGCTTATGTCTCCTTCTGCATATGCGAATCCCCAGCGCATGACGCAGGGGCTCGATAAGGGCCGCGTGTCCATGCTTCTGGCTGTCCTGGAAAGCAAATGCAAAGTCGGCATCTCGAATTTGGATGCCTACATCAATGTCGTCGGCGGCATGCGTATCGATGAGACCGCTTGCGATCTGGCCGTCATTTGTGCCGTTTTCTCTTCTGTCTCCGGAAAAGCACTCGCCGAAAACACCATGGTGATCGGCGAAGTGGGACTGACCGGCGAGCTTCGTCCCGTCAGCGATCTCGAGAAGCGCCTCGCGGATGCTTCCCGCCTCGGCTTTTCCGCATGCGTCCTTCCGGGGGCGAGCAAGAGCGCAGCCGAAAGACTCCCGGTAAAAATGGAATTCATCTGCGTCGACAAGCTTTCCGAAGCGATCGATGTGCTTTTCTCATAAGGAGGTACCCATGCAGATCCAAAAGATCACTCTTCCTTCTTCTTTTGAACTTCGCCGGCCGCTCTATCTGATCGTTCCGGCCGCAGGACTCGGCACCAGAATGGGGATCTCCGACAGCAAGCAGTTCCTTAAGATCAACGGCGTTCCGGTCTTAGCCAGGACGCTCCTTGCTTTTTCCGGATATCAGGAAAAAACAGGGATCTCCATCCATGCTGTGATCGTGACCACCGAAGAGAATATCTCCCGCGTCCGGGAACTTGTTGAGGAGTATCAGATCTCTTTTGTCGAAAAGATCGTAAAAGGCGGAGCGACACGTCAGGACTCGGTCGCCTGCGGGATCGCGGCGCTTCCAATGCTGGAAATACCGCCGCAGGAAAGTGATCCTGTATTTATCCATGACGGTGCCCGATGCATGGTCGACCAGGAGACGATCGCTTCCTGCTATGCAGGCGGACACATCTACGACGTCTGCGTCGCCGCAACGCCCTGCAAGAACACCATTAAGATGGCGATTTCTTCCGAAGAAGGCAAGGAAAAAGTAAAGCACCCCCTCGTCAATAAGACCCTCGACCGCGATACCCTTTTTGAGGTACAGACGCCGCAGGTCTTTAAATACAAGATCCTTCGGGAGGTAAGTAAAAGAGCCGAAGACCTGGGCATCACGGCAACGGATGATACCGCGCTTGCCGAAGCACTCGGAATCGAAGTGCATCTGATCCCCTGTTCCTACGGGAACATAAAGATAACGACGCCCGAAGACGCCGCCATTGCAGAATATATGCTGAGCCGCAGCTAGCGGCTCTATTTTTTTACTTACAGGAATCTATGCTGACCACGGATAGTGGCTCATTTTTTACTTGCAGGAATCTATGCTGACCACGGATAGCAGCTCTGTTTTTATGCTTCACTTAAATTTCGCCCGACAGTTCTTTTGAAGCAGACATATCGACTTCCTCGCGGCGCATCGTTACGCTGCAGAAGACCATGATGCCTTCGCCCTCGCCGAATCTCGTGAGGTTTTCGCCGCTTGTGCTGGTAATGCCGATCCGTTCCGGCGCGATATTGCAAAGCTGACCGATACGGATCTTCATGGGGCCGACCATCGGTGTAAACTTCGGTCTTTTCGCTTCGATGCTGATGGAGATATGTGTCAGTTCCCAGCCCTGATCCGCAGCAAAGGAAAGTGCTTTTTTCAGATACTCGGAACTGTCGGTGATCCCGGACCGGCACATCTGGTCCGCGATCGGGCCCAAGATATTGATACCTGTCACACCGGAGATTGCATTGGTCAGCGCATGCAATACAACATCGCCGTCACTGTTGGCGACCAGCGGGGTCTCCCCGGGGAATTCCACGCCTGCAAGGATCAGTTTCTTTGGCCATTTGTCCGCGCTCTTCAGCTGCGCTTCACAAGGCTGCATGAAACGATGACTGTCCTGTCCGATCCCGTTTGCGTATTCGTACTGCATATTTTCTTCCGCCTTTTCTATTCGATCTTTTTCTATTATAACACGAGCGACCGCGCACAAAATCTGCACGACCGCCCGGGACATTTTTACTTTTGCCTCAGCGATGATCCAGTCCCCCGGAAGTCATTACTTTTGCACCTCAGTGATGATCCAGTCCGCCAAATCCAGCGCGGTCCACTCGCCGCGCTCCTGACCTTTGAACCTTGCCTTCTGCACGTTCTCTTTGATGACGATCGCCTCCGGAAGCGCATCGATATTATACGCTGTCGTCAAGTCCTTTTCGGCCAGAGCATCGATCGCGACGATCAATACCTTGTCGTGATACTCCTCCACGATCTGTTCCATGCAGGCAAAAAGCCCGTAGATATCGGCATGCATGCCTGAATAAAAGAAAAAGACGACGGGGATCGGGCACGATTTCGTCAGCGCATCGAGGTCGGTCACCTGTCGGTAAAGGACACCCGGTTCCTCTTCGCCGTCCGGCACTTCAAACACCATCGCGCTGATCGAGCAGTCATAGTAGTAGTCGCCTAAATACTTGTGATAGTCGCCCAGATCCGGGTTTTCGGCCTTATCGTCCTTCTTTTTGCAGGCGCAAAAAAATCCCGGCAGGCAGATGAGAAGCATCATGCATGCCAGGATCCTGATCGTTTCTTTTTTAAGCGCCAAGCAACGATCCATCTTATTTTTTATCTTCGATCATCTTCTCGACGAACTCGACAGCACCGGAGAGGATCTCATTCGGAATCTTCTCAATGTGGCCTTCGTCAACAAGTGCCGTAATATCCGGATCGAGCGGGAGCTTATCGAAAAGCGGGAC
>CAJOLL010000040.1 GCA_905235455.1 uncultured Clostridia bacterium | reverse complement strand
CCTTACCTTCGCGGATATCGTCCGCCACGCAAGATCTCATGTGACACGCCATCAGCTCTTTGTTGAAGCTGTTGAGCGCCGCCGTGACCGCCGCAACCTGCGTCAGGATCGTCGGGCAATATGCATCATCCGCTATCATTTTCTCGATACCGCGGATCTGGCCCTCCGCGCGCCGAAGGCGCTTGAGCAGTTCTTTTTTCTCCTCCTCGGTGCGGAGTTTCTTTCTATCACTGCAATGCGGGCATTTCTCTGTCTTTGCCATAGTTGAGTTCCCCTTCGTAACGACTATTTCGTTTGTGTGTATATTCGTTGGTACATACCCCCCGGGGGTATCTGTTTCCGTGTTCGATTGTATACCCCCCATGGGTATATGTCAACACCGGACAGGCTCAAAAAGTCCCACAATATCCTCTGCTTCAAAAAGATTTATCAATAATGCTTTATCATTATGCTCCCGATTCTTCAAGGTATCATTCTTTGCGAAAAGCACTTTCCGCAGCAGCCTTCTTTTTCGGCTTTCTCAATATCGGGATCAGGCGGTAGCCGACGATCGTGGCGAGCACCATCTTGATCGCATCTGCAGGCATAAAGGTCAGGAAATAGTCCACCAACAGCACGCGGAATCCGATAATCTTATCGAGGTGGAAACGGCACACCATGTAAAGGTACGGCACGCCGACCAGATAGACCGCCAAAAGTCCCGCATAGCACGACAGGAAGATCCTGACAATGCCCGGTTTCCCGGACTTGGTCTGAGTCAGTTTTCCCGTGACAAAAGCACCGGGGATCATGCCCAGAAGGTAGCCGAAGCTCGGTTGCAGAACATATGAAAATCCGCCCCCGCCGGTGAATACCGGAAGTCCCAGAAGACCCAGAAGCACATATACGCCGACCGAAAGTGCCCCGAGCTCGCCGCCGAGCAGAAGTCCTGCCATCGTCGTAAAGAACAGCTGTAGCGTAAACGGTACCATCGGCATCGGTACACGGATAAAAGCACCGATCGCCGACAGCGCGGCAAACATCGCAACGAGTGCGATCTTATAGGTTTTTTCACGATTACTTGTTTTCATAATTATCTCTTCCCTCATGTGTTTTTTGGAGAACATCGAAAAGCGAGACATGAAAACACTTTATTCAATTGTCTTATTCAAATTGTCTTTTTCAAATTGTCTTTTTCAAAAGCACCGGTCGCGGCGGCTTTCATCGACTTTCATCGACTTTCATCGGTTTTATCGACTTTCATAGGCTTTCATCGGCTTTCGGCATCTGCGCATCTAGCGTTCGCTATACGTACCGCCGCCGGGCCTGCTGCACCTATTCTTTTTTCAGATCTTTCGGCCGCACACTTACTTCGCCGGACGAAAGGACTTCCGTTGTCTTATCCGGAAATTCCACGAGAAGATTACATTCCTCCGTGATATCCAGGACCTTGCCTCGGCGGGTCTTGCCGCCTCCGGTCGGGATCACGTCGACCTGCTTTCCCAAAACAAGACTTCTTCTTTTATATTCGGCCTGGTACTCTCCGTGATCCGCGGAACGGTATATAGCAAAGAACTGATTCAAAAACTCAGCGGCGATCTGATTCTTCGCGTCCGGGATCCTCTCAGAAAGGATCGCTCCCGCAATGTCTCTGATCTCCTCCGGAAAACCACCGTCAGGCAGATACACATTAAACCCGATGCCCGGCACGGCATATTCGAGATTGCCGTTTTCCATACTCATCGCGGCTTCGGTTAAGATCCCCACGACCTTTCTGCCGTGAAAATAAATATCGTTCACCCACTTGATCTGCGGGCGGTCCTTTTCACTATCCGGAAGTACTTTTTCAATCGCGCGACAAGCTGCAACCGCAGACATTGTTGTCATCTTCAGCGCTTCCTTCGCAGACATATCCGACGGGCGCATGAGGATGCTGATATAAAGCCCGGTATTTAACGGAGAATAGAATGAGCGTCCCAGACGTCCTTTTCCGGCTGACTGGGAATTCGCGATAATGACCTTACCCTCCCCGGCTCCGGCCGCCGCTTTTTCCTTCAAAAGCGTATTGGTAGATGTGACCTCCTCGTAGACCTCGAAATCGAGATCCAGATCAGATCGAAGATACTTACTGACTCCCTGTGAGGAAACGATGTCCGTGTCCGGTGACAGGCAGTAGCCGCGTCCCTTTTGCGCCTCGATCGCATACCCGTCAAGACGCAGTGACTCGACCGCTTTCCAGACGGCCGCTCGCGACACCGAAAGCTTCTCTGCGATCTCCTCGCCCGAGAAGTATCGTCCCTTATTCTTTTCAAAAAGCACCAGCAGTGCGTCTTTTGTGTTCGTCTGTTTCATTTTGTACTCGCTTGATATTCTCCGCAAAGAAGATACCACGAAAAAGCAAAGCAGTCAACCGTATTTCGTTTTACGGTTTACTACATCGTTTTCTGCCGAAAATCCGTTATAATATTTTACGGAAAAGTATTTACATTTTCAGAAAATAGTTTATCATATGAATTGTCACACATATGAATGATTATTCATATGAAGAACGGAGGAAATAATAATATGAAAAGAACATTTAAACTCGAAGATCTGGATTGCGCAAACTGTGCTGCTAAGATGGAAGATGCCATCAGCAAGCTCCCGGGCGTTACAAAAGTCAGCATCAACTTCATGGCTCAGAAGATGATACTCGAAGCCGATGACGACAAATTCGACGCCGTACTCAAAGACGCCGTAAAGTGTGTCAGCAAGGTAGAGCCGGACTGCCGGATCATCCTCTGAGCCGGATTGCCGGATCATCCTCTGAGCCGGACGCACCGGGCTTCTGCCCGAAGATAACCCGGTGAAATACAATTCAGAACCGGATCCGCAAAAAAGCATAAATCCCGGGTAGCGTTAGACGCAATGCCCGAAGCGCATTGCAACAAATCACCATTTGGAGAAATGA
Source organism: uncultured Clostridia bacterium (assembly GCA_905235455.1). Lineage (GTDB taxonomy): Bacteria > Bacillota > Clostridia > Saccharofermentanales > Saccharofermentanaceae > Scatonaster. The sequence continues at coordinate 12,879 of CAJOLL010000040.1, read as the reverse complement.
GCCTGATCTTATGACGAATAAACAAAAGAAAACCCTAAAACGTATTTTGGTGGCAACCGTGCTTCTTGTAATCCTGCAGCTGCTTCCTCTTTCCGAGATGCTCGGATCCGTATTCGGCAAGGCCGAGGACGGCACTCCTTTTGTACTTCGAAAGATCGCCACGATCATTTTATATCTCATCCCATATCTGGTCGTGGGATATGATGTTGTGATAAACGCACTGAAAAAGATCCGGACAGGTGATTTTCTCGATGAAGAATTCCTGATGATGATCGCCACGATCGGTGCTTTTGCCATAGGAGAATACCCTGAAGCGACGGCAGTCATGCTCTTTTATCAGGTCGGGGAACTCTTCCAGAGCATCGCGGTCGGAAAGAGCAGAAAGTCCATCGCCGACATGATGGACATCTGTCCGGATACCGCGATCGTTTTGCGCAACGGTTCCGAGGAGGAAGTCGACCCATCCGAAGTTTCGGTGGGCGAGATCGTTGTGGTCAAGCCCGGCGAGAAGATCCCGATCGACGGTCTGATCTTAGACGGCACATCTTCTCTGAATACCGCGGCGCTGACGGGCGAGAGCCTGCCGGTCGAGGTCACACCCGGAAGCCCCGTTTATTCGGGTTCCATCAACCTGACATCCGCGATCAAGATCACCACCACGACCGAATACGAAAACAGCACGGTCGCGCGCATCCTGGAGCTGGTCGAAAACAGCACCGATAAGAAGTCACGCTCTGAAAAGTTCATCACCAGATTCGCCCGTTTTTATACCCCGATCGTCGTTATCCTGGCGATCCTGATCAGCGTATTCTGCGCACTCTTCACAGATCTCGGTGTATCGGGAAGCATTTACAGAGGACTTATTTTCCTTGTCGTTTCCTGCCCGTGCGCCCTCGTCGTCTCCGTTCCCCTTTCGTTCTTCGGAGGTATCGGTGCGGCCAGCAGAAGAGGCATCCTTGTTAAGGGCAGTAACTACCTGGAAGCGCTTTCGAAGATCGACACCGTCGTGCTCGACAAGACCGGAACGCTGACGGAAGGTGCTTTTGCCGTAGATGCGGTACACCCGAATCAGATCGATGCAGATACACTGATCGACATTGCCGCCTTGACCGAGAGCCGCTCGCACCATCCGGTCGCCGAGTCGATCGTCAATGCACACGGAAAACACATCGATCCTTCCCGTCTGGGCGACGTTGAAGAACTCCCCGGCCGCGGCATCCGCGCGGTCATCGACGGCAAAGAATACTACGTCGGTAACGGCAGGCTCATGGATGAAGTCCACGCGGATTTCCACGAATGTCATCTGCCCGGCACAGTCGTACATGTGGCTATGGCCGAAACAGCCGGCGACACAGGATCTTCCCAATACCTCGGCCACATCGTCATCAATGACGTTCTGAAGAAAGATTCCCCTGACGCGATTGCCGATATGCGCCGTTCGGGCATCTCCGAGATTGTGATGCTTACGGGCGATAACGAAAAAGTCGCTGCTAAAGTGGCAGGAGAAATCGGCATTGACAAATACTACGCAGGACTTTTGCCCGGCGACAAAGTCGCCAAACTCGAAAGCCTGCTCGATGGGAACCGTCAAGTGGCCTTTGTCGGGGACGGCATCAACGATGCACCGGTATTGACCAGATCCGACGTCGGAATCGCCATGGGCGCGCTCGGTTCAGCCGCTGCGATCGAGGCTGCAGATGTGGTCCTGATGGATGACCGCCTCGGCAAAATCCCGGAAGCGATCCGAATCTCGAGAAAGACTATGCGCATCGTCAAAGAAAATATTGGGTTCTCGTTGTTTATAAAGATCGCTATCATGGTGCTCGGCGCACTTGGTTTTGCCGACATGAAACTCGCCGTATTCGGAGACGTCGGTGTACTTGTCCTGGCGATCCTGAACTCCATCCGCGCCATGCGTATCCCGAAGGTCGGCTAAGTCTTCCGCCCCGCCGTTTTACGCGTTCGGATCACGGATATCGATGATATTATCGCCGTATTCGATGCCGTGTTGGGCAAGAAATGCGCTAAGTCCCGGAACGGTCTCAGGCTGGCGGACGAGCGCCGGCAGGTGCGCATCACACCCCATAACGAACTTCGGTCTGAGTTCACGTGCCATCTTAAAGAACCGGTCGCAGGGATAGTGTCTTCCGTCGGAAAAGCCGTACATGTTCACTTCCAGCGGGATATTCAGCTCCACCGCTTTTTCCACGATGCGGCGCATGTGCTTGCAGTAGATATCGTCAGGGCCCTGATAATTCGGCAGATCCGGGTGTGCCAGATACGAAAACAGGCCCGTTTCCATTCCCTCGATGGTGGTGTCGACGTAGGAGATCAGCTTCTCTTCACTGTCAAAAGCCTCACCGACATAAAATCCGTCCACCTCATTTACCGCGAAGTGCTGGCCCTGGATCAGATAGTCCAGCGGGTATTTCCGGATTTCTTTGATCAGGTCCGGGAAGAAACGGCCGGAATACTCGACTTCGTAGCCGATCAGAATCTGAATATCCTTCTTGTACTCCTCACGCAGGCTCACGAGCGTTTCGGTATAATTCGGGATCTCCGACATTCTCATGCGGATCCAGGAATAGAAATCCTCCGGATACGGCTGCGGCACATGATCCGAAAAGCCCAGGATCTTAAATCCTTCCCTAATCGCCTGTTCAATGTATTCCCGCTCCGTGCCCTTGGCATGGTTACAGCGGACCGTGTGTGTATGGTAGTTGGCAATCATATATTCTCCCCAAGATTCCGGATCCGATGAAAGATCCGAAGATTTGTTGTTTTTGCAAAAGTACGCCGGCGCACTCCGCTTCGGCAAGCGCGGCACAAGCAGCAATCCCGGCAAGCGCAGCACAAGCAGCAATCCCGGCAAGCGCGGTCAGCGCTTTTCGCGAAGGACGAACCCGCACTCGGAAGAGGCGTCCCTGAAGCACGAAAGGATCTTCTCGGCATAGTCGCCGAGGTATTCTTCGAGGATCGCCGTATTCACGAAAACGACCGTATTCTCAGCATTTTTCTCGGTCAGGCAGTCATAAAGCGCATCCAGGTTCTTGCCGAAATAATCGGGAAAATCCATCTCCCCGGCGATCATTTCATATGCGGCTTCCCTGCTCGTCATGTCTTTTCCGTCCAGAAGGTAAATACTCATATTACGCCTCCCCGTAAAGCAGCTCGAATGTCTCGTAATGGTCTTCGGTGTAGTAGATCAGGCCGTCGTTGGAGAACACGATTCGCTTGGCGCCACGGGATTTTTTGCCCTTGGTGTCAATATCGCATTCCGTATATTTGCGGTCTTTTTTCGACGGTAGGACGCCTTCTCTGTTTCCAAATGAATCGCCGCCGATGCTGTAACCCGGGAAATAATCCTCGAGAGATCCGCCTTCCCAGCCTTTCTCACGCGCCTCTTTCTTCGTGACGTAGTTCTTCGGCAGGTGCCCATACGTGTGGATATAAAGTGCAACGTCGTCTTTGGAATTGTACTCGCCGTCCTCATCGATGAGGTTTTCCGGCTCTTTCGTCATTTCATTTTCAGTCTCCGAAGTCGTTGTCGTGGCCTCTGTGGTCGACTCGGCGGTCGACTCGGTGGTCGACTCGGTGGTCATGTTCGCTTCTGTTGCTGACACAGTGGCCGTCTCGGATTCCTTGCTCTCCTCGGAACTCGGATCCGTCTCCTTGGTCTCTTCCGACTCTGTCGCCACAGTCGTCGCGGTCGTCGGCGCCTTCGTTTCCTTCTCTTTCTTCTTGCAACCCGTAAATGCGCCCAGCGCGATCGCTGCCGCCAGGATTAAAAGCCACAGTTTGAATTGTTTCTTTCCCATTTCGATTCCTTCTTCCGTCATCAATTCATCATTTCGCGCTTTATTATAGCAGAATACATGAAAAATCGGTGAAGTCCCGCTCGCCCGGAGCGAGAATAGTGCTTTTCGCGAAGAGAATGCTGCTCATTTTGAATCTTAAAAGGTGCAGTTCATGTGAAAACAGGAATTTTATGATTTAACGTGAATCATTTTTGTTCGGATATCACGCGTTTTTTCAATTCTTCGATTTTTGCGTGAACCATTCCGATTACCATTTGGCGCCTTTTTGCTCAAATTTCAATTTCACGTGAATCGAACATCTGATTTATTTACGTGTTTTACTGCATTTGGCAAAATGACGTGAATCGGGGCCCAAAAGCAGTCACGTCATTTTTCATTTTTCAGACAATCGCGTGAAAGCCGAGACCCTTCATACACTTTTCCAAAAGCAAGATTTCGCATGCCGCAAACTACCACACGAAAAGAAATCTCCCTCGGGTCCGGTCAAAAGCCAAACCACAAGAGAGATTCTTCAGTTTCTATTTTCTTTTCTATCGGAAGAGGATCGCTCCTCACTTACCTCTCGAAAAGCACCTGCCAAGCGGCTGATTTTCCACTGCCGTTCGCGAGCTTACCCCACGGTCAGCGGTTCACCATGAAGTGCGGAATCATCAGCGTGAACAGCGTTCCGAGGGCGACATTAAAGATCGAGCCCATCAAAAGCAGGATCAGCTGCAGGTGGAAATAGACGCCCAGGACGACAAAGACCGCAGCCGGCAGAAGTCCGAAGTAAAGGATCATGATCTGCGCAAAAGTCTTGATCGTGTTCGCCTGATCTCCCGGGAGAGATACGTCTACAAAAGCACCGACCGTCGTTCCGAAGACCGAAACAGACAGGATGAAGATAAACCAACCGATCACGATCAGCGGATTTGAACCCAGCATAACTGCAGCCACGATGACCGGGATGACCAGATCGATCGCGTTGACCGCGACACTTCCGAGGAGCGAATACCAGACCTTCGAAAGCGGAGACTCAGGAATCAGAATGAAGAATTCACGTTTAGTGTCTTCAAGAAGCGGATTTCCGAGGGTCCTGTAGAACATCAGGAAGGTCAAAACGCAGGCCGGAACCAGGAAGCGATCGACATCGCCGATACTCTCATAGCTGCTGACGAACCAGGCAGAGCCGGCCGCGCAGAGAGTAAAGACGATCAGAGTCTTGCTGAAGATCTTAAATCTGCTAAAGCGCAAACGGTTAAAGATCGCCTTGTGGAAGAACACGCTTGCGCCGGAACCGTATTTAAAGCCCTCGCGTTCAATCTTGTCGCTTCTGTCCTTCTGGCGCTTCATGACACCGCCCTTAGATGCATTTTGAACGCCCTGAAGAAGTTCCGCCTGCTTATCTGTTTGAGAAATAGCATCTTCGTAGAAGTCCGCCTTGACCTTCCAGATCAGGACAACGATCAGGGCGCATGCGAATACGAAGAGTGCCAGATACATCAGTGAAAGCGCCGTTTTTCCGGTAATCGCATAGTAGCAAAGGCCACGCATCCAGCCCCAGAACGGTACCCAGAAAGTATTCTTTCCGGCGAAGAAGTCAAAAGCAGCCGTCAGCGTCTCTTTTCCGCCGGCCATCTTGTAAGCGAAGAATCCGCCGGCAAGGAGTGCATAGAATACGATCATGTAGTTCGCAAGGCCCTTTGCACCACGCTTCGTTCTGGAAAGGAACGTATAAAGAGCAACCTGGACGAGTGTACCGAAGATTAGGCCGAGCGCATACGCGATGATCAGAGAGACAGCACCCCAGGCACCGAGTTTGGCATTATAGATCAGGTTCGGCAGCTGGAAAAGCATATAAAACGAAATCAAGAGAGACATCGCCAGTGATCCGATCAGTCGGAACATAAGTACCGATTGAGGCTTCATCGGACTTGCGAAAAGCATCGGTACGTCAGCCGGCTTAAATATCTTTCCTGATTTGTCGGCATTGGCAACATTGATCGCGATCGACAGGAAGAAGACCGCGCTGACGATCAGATCCACAAGATCCGCTTTGGTCTTGCCTCTCTTCGCAAGAAAACTCATCTCTTCATCAATCTCTTCGGCGTCATCCGAAGCCACAGCTTCCCCGTTCTCGTCAACAACGAGCGAAGCGGAAGTTTCCTCTTTTTTGTCCTCTTCTTTATCGTCCGGAGCGATCACGCTGATGCCGAATCCGATCAGAAGGCCGATCAGAAGGCCGAGCAGCAGGCAAGCCAGCATGACAGCCATCCAGGTTTTCATCACCTTTTTGATCGTGTTGACGAAAGAGTGCCAGGTGTAATAGCAAAACAATTTCATTTCTCCGGCTCTCCCTTCGAAACAACATCCGAAGCATCTGAAGCGTCCGAAGCCGCATCATTTGTCTGAGTTTCTTCCGCAGTAGCTGCTCTCATGGAAGAAGGCTCCAGCCCTTCAGTTACCTCGAAGAACAGCTCTTCCAGAGTCTTACCCTGGTCCTCGATCTCAGCACGGGAAACATTGGCTCTTACCTCACCGTTTTGCATGATGATCGTCTTGTCCCAGAGCATATCCACACTGTCGATAATGTGCGTACTGATCAGGAGCGTTTTACCCGCCCGGCGCATTTCCTCGATATAATTCTTCAGTTCCTTGATCGCGTGCGGGTCGAGGCCGAGCAGCGGCTCATCCATGAGAAGGATGTCCGGGTCAGGCAGAAGACCGATGCAAAGGTTCAGCTTCTGTTGCATACCTTTACTAAGCTCATCGCCGAACTTCTTTTTCTTGTCGGCCAGTTCAAAACGCTGAAGCAACATCTCAATGCGGTCTTTATAGTTTGTCATCTTATACGCACGGGCTATAAACTCCATGTGCTCGATGACCGTAAGTGTCGGATAAAGCGAAGGCAGCTCCGGGATATATCCCAGGATCTTTCTTGCCTCCGAAGTCTTATTGGGGATCTCATTGACTGTGATCTCACCGTCATATTTCAAAAAACCGATGATCGACTTGATGATCGTACTTTTACCTGCACCGTTCGGCCCGAGAAGGACCGTCAGCGAACCCGGTTCAAGCCCGAAAGTTACGTCGTTTACGGCGACCGTCTTTCCATACTTCTTCGTAACATGATTTACATACAACATAAAAATCTCCCAACTTGCACTTCCTTGTTTCCTCGGAGCGTTTTTTCGCGCTTCCGTTGCTGTGCATGGTTACATAATAACGATTACTTTTCAAGCAAAAGCCAAGAAAAAGTTAAGAAATACTAAAGATTAGAATAGATTTATTTCTCCTCGAAAAGCACTTTCCGGTCAGCTGCCTTTTTCTTCCCGAAAAGCACTTTCCGGTCAGCCGCCTTTTTCTTCCCGAAAAGCACCTGCCGGTCAGCCGCGCGCTCTTCCCGTAGCGCACTCTCCGTTGAATCTCTTTACTGCCCTAGAAACTCAATTACCTGAGTTCTGTCTCGGAGTGCCGTGATCGCACCGATCTTCGTCGTGCAGATCGCCCCACAGGCGGTGGCAAACAAAAGAATATCGCGATAGCGCGATTCTAATATATCGAGAGAGACTCGTCCTTTCTCATCCGGCGGTTCCGTTTCGGCCCCGGCTCCTTCTTGGCAAACCTGCTTGCATCCTTCTTCGCCAACCGGTCCGGCCGCTTCTTCAGAAAGGATCCTTAATACTTCACAGGTCAGTCCTGCAACGAAACAATCCCCCGCGCCGGTCGCATCAGCTGCCTCGATCGGGAAAGCCGGGAGGAAAAAAGACGTTTTGGCATTTTTGAAAAAACAGCCCTTCGCGCCCAGCTTGATGACGACATTCTTTACTCCATAAGAAAGAAAAACATCTGCCATCTCCTCCGGAGCGGCCTTTCCGGAATAGTACTTCGCCTCATCCTCGTTCGGCGTGATGAAATCCAGAAGCGGAAGTGAATCCGCAATGTCGGAAAGCGAGAGCTTAACAAAATTCGGGAGTTTCGTATCTGCGACCACGATCTGCCCCGCCTTTTTGGCTTCACTGACTACAGAGTAAATGATCTTCGGATCGTTAAAAGGCGCACGGAAAAGCGAACCCAGGATCAGCGCACGAGAAGACGTAAATGCCGGGATATGCCGCTCCGGATGAAAGTTATACTTGTGCGATGCATTCGTGATGGACTTTCTTGTCCCGTCGGAATTTACGAACATGGTCGTGACCGGCGTCGGATGCTCGGCGCTTCGAAGAACACCATCCGTATCGACGCCGTCTTTTTGAAGCTGCGACAGGATCATATCGGCCGCGCCGTCTTCTCCCAAAGCACAGACGATACCTGTCTTCATGCCGAGACGCGCGGCAGAGACCGCTTCGTTCACTGCTTCACCGCCGACATTCAGAGACCCCGACTGCGCGCAAAATCCCGAAGCCGAGACCGGCTCGGGATCAAAGCCTTTAATTATGGAATCTACAAGAGCCATTCCCATGCAGATGATGTCCAGACGTTTCTTTCCCACGCGAAAACCTCTACCGTAAAAGGATTACTTCTTTACCACAACATCCATGATCTTGTTTCCACAAGTCCGACAGACATAAGTGTCGCTGGCCGCGCCCACGATCGGAGCAGCACAGCTTGGACAGGTGTCCTTGACGATCTTCTTTGCAAGAGATGCCTTCAGGGTTCCTTCGTTCATCTCCAGCGTGCAGTGATCCAGATAATTACTGCGGATTGCTCCGCGCAGAGATCCGAGTCTCTTCTTCGAAGACTTGACCGAAGGGATCTCTTCCGCCGGAATAAAAGGTTTTTCTACCGTGGAAAAATACTTCGCGGTCTTCTCCGCCTCACAGACATATCGGATGCGAAAAGCTCTTCGCAGCGAAAGCACAATCATGATAACCGCAAGAACGCCGAAGAAAATGATCACGCTGATCAGTTCTTTTCGGATGGATGCATAGTCATAAAGATGGTTGTCCGGATCCAGGATCATCTTCGTGAGATAGTCCTTGTCGTTGTATTTACTTGCCTGGTCGATAATCGCGATCGCACTGATCACCAGCACACCGATCGCCGCTACGACATAGCAAAAGAAGATACTCTTTTGCCTATTCAGATTCTTCTTCTCGTAATAACCGGGATTATTATTTCCTTTGGTAATCTCACTCGAAATGCTGTAAAAACGGTCGCCGGCAAGTACTTTTGCAAAGACATCGGAGCTGCCGCAGTAATTACAATGACCCGCGAAATAGTCCTTCTTCTCGACCGGCGCGCCGCAGTTTTTGCACTCGCAGAGCGTTGTCTTACTGAAAAGCTCTATCCGCGTCTTTCCGTCGATCTTTTGAAATGAATACTTCTTCATATAAAGCACACGGTAAAGCGCCAGCTCAGTTCTGACCAGCCATACGGGCTTACCCGTGACCTCGGCAAGATCTGAAAAATCGATGACACCATCGAGAGAGTTTTCGAAGTAGCTCGAATAAAAATATGCGTTACCGATCATCATTCTCGAAATAAAAACGACGACCAGCGCGGCCATTGAGTACTCCAGCCACTCTATGCAGCCCGGCATCGCTTTGCAGTGCAAAAACGTGTCGATATCATCGTGATAAGTGGCAAAGAGGTCAATGATAACGGTCACCGACATAAAAATGAAGGCGACCGCAAAAATGATCAATAGAACATTCTTGATCTTAAAAAACTTCAACAGTTTTCCTTTAACATACATTTTTCTTTTCCTTAGATTGATCAGGCCGGAAGATCAGTCTTCCGTATCCTACAAATTAATGTCACCGAGACTGGTCACAACTACATCATCATTTTCAAACACAATGATCTCAATTTCAAGTCTTTTATAAAATTCCATCTTGATTCTCCGACATTCTCATGTAAAGCACTGTTCAGCAGCATAATAGTAATCATAAAGAGCAACCATGCATCCTGTTTTTCTGCAGGAAAACGATTGCCGGGATATCAACTTTTAGTGATTTTTCACCAATTATTCTGTCAATTTTGCATTACTTTTATCCCCTTTCATAAATCGATTTTAGAAATGATAGTGATATAATTACAATGTTGTTTTTCTTCAGACGGTCAGTCATCACGTTGAAAACACACTAAAAATCAGAATTTTAGGAGAAATGAATTATGAAGACAGTTAAGAAAATGGCTGCTATCATTCTCGTAGGTGCTATGGCTCTTTCCATCGCAGCTTGCAAGAAGAGTACAAAGAAGGTATCCGCTGACGATTTCAAGAAGGCTTGCGAAAACGCCGGTCTGACAGTAGAAGAAGGCGAAGATGAAGAAGGTCTGAAGGAATCTTTCAAGGCCACAAATGAGGACGCTACTATCGAAGTTGATTACCTGGTAGCTGACAGCACGGACGAAGCTAAAGAGGGTTTCGAATACTTCACTTCCAGCGTTGAGTCTCTTAAGGCTCTGGGCGCTGAAGTATCCACAAGCAACACAAAGATCGAGGCTTCTATGGAAGACATTATGTATATGTATGTCGTACGTGTTGACGACACAATCATCACCGTTTCCGGTGCAGGCGAAGATCAGGTAAAAACAGTTAAAGATATTGTTAAGGATCTTGGTATCTGATCTTACGTTATCAAAACGATTCAATGAAGAAAGATGGTTTCGGAAAACCGGGACCATCTTTTTTGTTTCCGAGCATTTTCATGGTTTCGGAAAACCGGACCATCTTTTTTGTTTCCGAGCATTTTCATCGAAGCTTCTTATTCTGCAGCAATGTCTTTCAGATGCCGAGGTCGACTTTAAAATTACTTCCGTCCGGAGTCTTTTCAACCCGGATCTGCTGCGGGATGCCGGCGATCAGTTCCTGTCTGTGGCTGATGACACCGACAAGTTTGTTGGCGCTGGTAAGTCCTGTTAAAACCTCCAGAGTGGTTTCGAGCGATTTCTGATCAAGCGTTCCGAAACCTTCATCGACAAATAGGGCATCCATCCGGACACCGCCCTGATTCGAAGAGACGGTATCTGAAAGACCCAGAGCCAGGCTCAGAGAAGCTTTGAAGCTTTCACCGCCGGAGAGATTTCCGACCGGCCTTGATTTACCCGTATAGTGATCGATCACCTCAAGATCCAGAAAAGTATTGCTCTTATGGCCGATCGATTCTTTCTTCCGTCTCATTTCAAACTGCTGGTCACTCATCGGCAAAAGGCGTCTGTTTGCCGCAGCGATTATACCGTCAAATCCGGCCGCCTGGATATACTGTTCGAGCGTGATCTTTCCGTTGCTTGTCGTTCCTCTGACCAGCTTATACAGTTTTTCGCAGATCGAAAACTCATGGCGGGAAGAATCAAAGCCGTTTCTTTGCGAATCGATATTCTTCTTCTTCTCAGCGTTGGTCATGATTCGGTTCTTGAGCACATTCTCTGATGTGCGAAGATCCGTAACTTCGGCTTCCTGTGCTTCGCATAATGTCTTCAGTTCATCTACATCTACGAGGATCCTGCCGCTTGCATCTTTTTCGGCCTGCTCAAGCTGTGTCTTATTCGTCGCCTGTGCCGTCTTAAACTTATTGATTGCATTTTCCATCTGAGTCAGCGTTTCTTCATCGGTAACAAGTGCGAGCATTTCTTCGCAGGAAGCAAACTTATGCTCGGCCAGTTTTGCATTCAGCGAATCCAGAAGATCCTTCTCATCTTTCTTCTGTGTCTGAAGGGCTTCGAGCAGGACTTTAAGTTCCCCGGATATCGCCTTCAGATCCTGATCGGCATTGTTCTTTGCTTCCGCGGATGTCTTGATAAGACCCGTGATCTCATCATAAGTCTTCTGCGCTGCCGCCTTTTCCTGTTCGGCCGTCTTCTTATCCGGATAACTGAGGGAAGACAGTTCTTTCAGGGTCGTCTGATTAGCAACGGTCAATGATTCGTTGGCACTCTTCTTCTCGGTCAGGGCTTCCTTCACAGAATTTATGGAATCCAGGCGATTGGTGATCTCATCAAACTCGGACCTTGAATCGGAAAGGAGTTTGCATTCCTTCTCAAGCGAATCCAGAAGGATCATATTTTCCCGGATCTTTACGGAAAGATATGTATCTGCCGATCTCAGTTCAACGAGCAACTCATCGAGTTCTTTATCATCCGTAGATGCATTCAGAAGTTCGTGCTCGAGGCACTCGCGGGAAGCTTTCGTCATTTGAGATTCGTACTCGGAAAGCGCGTTTTTTGCTACTCCTGCGGCTGTTGCTGCCTCACTACTACGGTTATGGTTTTCGATCTCCCGTGTCTTAAAGGCCTCAAGTTCTTCTTCCGTGATCGACTCATCCGGAAGGACTGCCGGTTCCGGATGGTGCTCGGATCCGCATACCGGGCACTTGGTCCCGTCTTTGAGATCTTTCGCAAGAATACCGGCACGGCAGCACTCCAGTGTTTTCTCGGCATGAGCAAGTTCGTTTCTCGCCGTTTCGTATTCAGAATATGCAGCTTTATACGCTTCCTGTTTCGCCTTCAGATCGCCGGCGCGCTTGATGCGTTCTTTGACCTGGATATCGAGGATCGTCTTTACATCGGAAGAAAGCCGGCGGCACTCTTTTCCGAAGATGGCCGCATTCTCTTTTTCAAGAGGTTTTTCTTCAAGAGATGCGATTGATTTCTTGAGTTCTTCGCTTCTGTTCTTAAGTTTCTTTTCGTTTTCTTTCAGCATGATCTCCTCTTTGGCGATCTTCTTACGATCTTCAGCCAAAGCCTTAAGAGACTTCTCGCACAGATCTTTCTTCTCATACTGTTTTTCATCCTCGGTAATCTTAAGGATCTTCTTCTTGATTTCCTCTGCTTCATCGGATCGGCTTTCCGCTGCTTTGAGCTGCTCATCAAAACGAACTGCCTGCTTTTCGAGTTTCTCTTTTTCAGTCGTCTTGGCAGTGATCTGATCTTCTGTGGCAGATACTTCGGAAGCTTTCTTTGCCCACGACACATAAAGCGGATTCACTTCGCGAGAGGCCGTTTTCTGACGGTCCAGAACTGCCTCGGTTGCCTTGATTTCCGGCGCACGTTCGGAAAGTTCCTTCTGCTCGGTCTGAAGGGCTTTGAGCCTTTGTATGAACGCATTATTGGTCTCGGCCTGCGCCAGTTTTTCTTTATT
>CAJOLL010000039.1 GCA_905235455.1 uncultured Clostridia bacterium | reverse complement strand
GTGTACGTGTTTCACGGTCTGACCGCCGAATTCGCGGCAGTTGTTGATGATCCGGAATCCTTCGTCGATGCCGGTTGCTTTTACGACTTCCGGGATCGCATCGAGGACGTCACCGAGAGCCTCTTTTCCTTCAGAAGAAGAGGACATATCGAGGATGTCGTCAAAGTGCTTTTTCGGAACGATCAGAACATGGACCGGAGTGACCGGGTTGATGTCCTTAAATGCCAGTACCTTGTCATTCTCAAAAACCTTATTGGAAGGGATCTTGCCTTCTACGATATCACAGAATAAACACATACGTTTTCCCCCTTATAACATCTTTTCGAGTTCTGCTTTAACAGCCGCCAGCGCATCATTTATGCCTGCCGGATTCTTGCCGCCGGCCTGCGCCATGTTCGGCCGTCCGCCACCGCCACCGCCGACGATCGGAGCGATCGCCTTGATGAGGTTACCGGCATGGGCGCCGGCCTTAACCGCGGAATCTGTCGCCATGATGACGATATTGGCCTTGTCGCCGCAGGAAGAAAGGAGTGCGACGACACCGTCACCGATCTTATCCTTCAGCTGGTCACCGAGATCCCGGAGAGCCCCCATCTCGACATTGTCGAGTTTTGCGGCCAGGAGCTCCACGCCCTTGACATCTTCTGTCTGCTCGAGAGAATTGCCGAGCGCTTCTTTGGCAGCCTTGGACTTCAGGGATTCCACTTCTGCGTTTGCGGCCTTCAGGTCTTTCTGCAGGTGATCGATCTTGGTAACGATCTCGGACGGGTTTGCTTTCAGGAGCTTGGCGGCTTCGTTGAGAAGAGCCTCGAGTTCCTTGTAATAGGAAAGCACGCCGTCCCCGGTCAGCGCTTCGATTCTTCTTACGCCGGCAGCAACACCGGATTCGGAAAGGATCTTGATGGATCTGATCTGAGAGGTGTTACTTACGTGAGTACCACCGCAGAGTTCTACAGAGAAAGCTTCCTTAAAGTCTGCTTCGTTATTTCCGGATATGCCCTTGCCCATGCTGACGACACGAACCACATCACCGTACTTTTCACCGAAAAGCGCCATGGCGCCGGTAGATATGGCCTCCTGCTGGCTCATCTCATCGGTGAGTACAGCAAGAGATGCCGCAATCTCTTTATTGACGATCGCTTCTACTTGGCTGATCTGATCCGGAGTCATCGCCGCGTCATGAGAGAAGTCGAAACGCAGACGGTCCGGAGTTACCAGAGAACCCTTCTGCTCTACGTGGTCGCCCAGAACGATCTTGAGGGCCTTCTGCAGAAGGTGGGTCGCGGAGTGGTTCTTACAGGTGTTATTACGATTCTCCTCGCAAACAGAAAGTTCCGCCCGGCTTCCTGACTTGATCGTCCCCTTGGAAACATAACCGGCATGACCGACACGACCGTTAGCAAGGTGGATCGTCTCGGTTACGGTAAATTCACCGTCCGCAGTCTTGATGATACCTTTATCACCGACCTGACCGCCCATGGTGCCGTAGAAGGAAGTAACGTCCGTGATGATCGTACCCTTCTCGTTTTCGGAAAGGGAATCCTTCAGATCTGCTTCGTCAGCAAGTGCAACGATCGTGCCCTCCGTATTCAGTCCGTCGTAACCGACGAACTTTGTCGTGATGCTTTCATCAAGGGAATCAAAAACGCCCGCGGAAGCATTGAGTTTGGCGGAGAAGTTCTGGCTGTCACGAGCTTTCTGCTTCTGCTCCTCCATAGAGACCTTAAAGCCTTCTTCGTCGACTTTCAGTCCTTCCTCTTCGGCAAGCTCGGTCGTAAGTTCGAGCGGGAAACCGAATGTATCGTATAGATAGAAGGCGTCTTTACCTTCGATCTCTTTCTTTCCTTCGGAACGGGCAGTATCGAGGATCTTCTTAAACTCCTTCATGCCGTTCTCGAGGGTGCTCTCGAAACGCTCGATCTCCTTGGTCAGTTCGTTTAAGATGAACTCACGGTTAGTCGTCAAAAGCGGGTAGCTGTTCTTATATATCTCATCGATAAAGATGGTGGCGATCTTAAGGATATCTTCCTTTTTGAGATTCAGTGTACGGGCATGTCTGACCGCACGGCGGATCAGACGGCGGAGTACGTAACCTGCGCCTGCATTGGCCGGAACAAGTTTCGCGGCGTCACCGATGAGCATGACGGAAGTACGTGTATGGTCGGCAAGGATACGCATGGAGCGTGTCATCTTTTCGTCAGCATTGTACCTCTGGCCGGAGACTTTCTCGATATATGCGATGACCGGCGCAAAAAGGTCGATCTGATATACGTCACGGGAACCGTTGAGGAAAGCGAGGATCCTCTCTAAGCCCCAGCCGGTATCTACGTTCTTCTGCTTCAGCGGAGTAAGAGTACCGTCTTTGTGCTTTTCGTACTGCATGAATACGTCGTTGCCAAGCTCGGTGTACTTACCGCAGGAACAGCCCGGGCCGCAGTCCGGACCACAATCCGGGCGGTCGGCGATGTAGAACATTTCGGAGTCCGGACCGCAAGGACCGTACTCCAGACCCCACCAGTTATCGTCGGCGCCAAGATAGAAGATATTCTCTTTCTTAAAGCCGGAAGCGATGCGATACTCTGCTCCTTCCTCGTCACGCGGCGCATTCTCGTCACCTGCGAAAACAGTAGCGGCGAGATGGTCGGCATCAAATCCGAAGACCTGTGTCAGAAGCTCGAAGCTCCACTGGCATCTTTCTTTCTTGAAGTAATCTCCGAGGGACCAGGAACCCATCATTTCAAAGAAAGTCACGTGGCTCTTGTCACCGACGGAGTCGATATCGTTTGTACGGACACAGCCCTGTACATTGCAAAGTCTGGTGCCGAGCGGGTGCTTCTGGCCGAGAAGATACGGCATCAGAGGCTGCATGCCGGCGACATTGAACATAACGCCCGTGGATCCGTCCGACACCAGAGATACGGCACCGACATCCACATGACCTCGGTCGATATAGAACTGCTTCCATGTATTTCTCAATTCATCTGAGGTAAACTGTCTCATTCGTTTTCGTCTCCTTTTCCGCACGATCCTTTCTGCACTTTGCGAAAAGCACCTGTGCTTTTGCATGCAGCATAAAGAATCAGGGCACGCGCCGTAGATTTCGCGTGCCCCGATATTTTACACGATTTAGTGGAGAAAATCTATATATTTATAAGATCAGCATCCTCCCTTTTGCACATCCTGTGCATTTCGGATATGCTCTTCGTATTTTTCCTTAACGTCCTTCGGTTCCGCGATGGAAAAACCGCCGCCATACTGGAACACCCAGCTGAAGAAAGTCGGTGCGACGTGCACGGTGACATTGGCAAGCAGATAGCTCTTGTCCCGGGAATCTTCAAAGACCTTGACCGACTGCTCGAAGCGGTCGTAAAACTGCGTGAGGAGCTCCCTTTTGAAGCGAAGGAGTACGGTCGCCGGCTCACCGCCGTACATGCTGAAAGATTTTTCCATGTAATCGGCGACATCGAAACCCTTCGGAGGCTTACTGAGCTTGATCTTCTCATCTACCTTCACCTGACGCATGCGGTCGATACGGAAGCTCCATATCTTCGCTGTCCCCTCTTCGCTCTGCTCCGGACGGCCGCCGATGCAGTAGTAAAATTCGTTTCTCCAGGCCATCGCAAACGGATGCAGGATGTATTCCATGCCGCCGTGTCTGGCGACCTCGCCCTGCCCGTACACGAAGTCGTAGTAAAGGAAACGCACCGGGTGCTTTTCGGCCATGGCCCGGCGTATCGTATTCACGTTATAAAGGATGTTGGCATTTGTGGATGAATGGCGGCCGATGTAGTGGATCTGCTCATTGAGCTGAGCCGCATAGGCCGAAGATGTCAGGCTCTTGAGCTTCTTGATGACGGATGCTTTTTTCTTCTCGGTCAGAAATCCCGCCGACTCCACGGCATCGATCAGGAGCATGATCTCGTCAGGCTCGAATTCTCTATCTTCGATATAGTACTTCGGGACTTTTCCGCCGGATTTTTCGACCGGGACCGAGGAATCCTCAAGTGCATGAATATCGTCATAGAGTGTTTTTCTGTTCACCGGGAATCCGGCTTCGTCCAGTCTGGTAATCAGATCCTGCGTGGAAAGGCCGTGCTCCGCGTCCGTTTCCTTCTTCAGAATCTCCAGAAGACAAAGGAGTCTTCCTCTTCCGTTTTCGCGATTCGCCATAGTCCCACCTCCCGAAATATCCTACACATTTACTATAACACGAACCGGGAAGATTTTTCTTTCCTGCCGTGCTATAATGTTATGGCTATTTTTGCATTTCATCGGGAGGGTATCCATGAATTCTATCTATAAAGACATTGCCGTCGCAGCGCCGAAGATTCTTCTGCCGAAGAAGGGCACGGACCTTTCGAAGTGGGCCGTCATCGCCTGCGACCAGTTTACATCCGAGCCGAAATACTGGGAGGATGTTGAAAATACCGTAGGAAAAGCACCGTCCACGCTTCGTATGTTCCTGCCGGAAGTGTACCTGGAAAAGGAGACACCGGAACAGATCAACGAACGTCTTTCGAATATCACTTCTTCGATCAACAGCTACATCAGTGAGGGCACCCTGCAAGAACTCGATCCGGGATTTATCCTTCTCGACAGAAAAACGAAGGTCAACGAGTCCAGAAAGGGCCTGATGCTTGCCCTTGATCTGGAGCAGTATGACTTTACGCCGGGAAATAAGAGCCGCATCCGTGCGACCGAAGGCACCGTTCTTTCCCGTATCCCGCCCCGCGTCCGCATCCGCGAGCGCGCACCGATCGAAATGCCGCACATCATGGAATTGATCAACGACCCGAAAAGGACCGTGATCGAGCCTGCTTTTGACGCGGTATCCAAAGACTCCGCAAATCTCGTTTACGACACCGACCTCATGATGGACGGCGGACATATCAAGGGCTATTTCACGAAGACCGATTCTTCCGCAGCGGAAGGCATCATCTCCGCCCTGCGCGGACTTCTTGCCGCTTCCGAGGACGGCTTCCTTTTTGCCGTCGGCGACGGCAACCACTCCCTCGCAACCGCGAAGAAGCACTGGGAGAACGTAAGAGAGAATCTGCCCGAAGCTGAAAGAGAAAGCCACCCGGCACGCTACTGCCTGGTCGAGATCGTCAACATCCACGATAAGGGCCTTCAGTTTGAGCCGATTCACCGCGTGACATTCGGCCTGACGAAAGAAAAACTCCTTGATGCGGCAAATACACACTTTGCTTCCCGGGACATCAGGTTTACTGACGCAAGTGCTTTTGCCAAGGAAGGAACGGCGGACGGATCCCAGACGATCCTCGTTACGACCGGTAAGGACGACTTCACGATGGTCATCGGAAAGCCTTCGCACACGCTCGCGGTCGGATCGCTTCAGGGCTTTCTTGATTCGATCGAATCCGATTCGATCCACACCGACTACATCCACGGCGAGGATTCCGTAAGATCCCTGGCCGCAGAAGACCGACTCGGCTTCCTTCTCCCGGACGTTTCGAAAGATTCGTTCTTCGAGACCATCAGTAAAGAGGGCGTTTTCCCGAGAAAGACCTTCTCCATGGGCGAAGCGGTCGAGAAACGCTACTACCTGGAAGCAAAAAAGATCTGAATCAGTAAACTGCGGAGGAAGTAATGGAAGGCAAAACTTCGATCTGTGTCATCGGTGCCGGTCTTTCCGGTCTGGTCTGTGCGTATAAACTGGCACAGGCCGGTTTCCGTGTGCAGGTCGTTGAGCAGCAGTCCACGCCGGGCGGCATGCTCGCCTGCTCCCGTCTCGGTTCCGAATACATCGAACTTCTTCCCCACCATATCCGAAAATCCGACCGTGCCCTGATTTCGCTCCTTCGCGACCTCGGTCTTTCGGACGATCTGCAGTGGTACGATTCCCTGTGGTACGGCAAGGCAAGCAAGAAGAAGCTGGGGTATCTCGATAACGGTTTCCATTCCCTTCTGGCCGCGCTCGTGCAGGAGATCACCGACCGTGGCGGCATCATCCAGTACGGATATACCGTTTCCGACATTTCCCAAAGCGAAGATCCTTCGCGTCCGCGTTACCGCGTGCAGTGTGTCCTGGCGGACTCTTCTTCGATCTTCCTGGAATGCGACACGATCCTTTATACCGGTTCCTGCCGAAATCTCGTGCATATCACGCACGCCCTGAATATGCCGACCGACTTCCGTGATTCACTCATGGACGTTACATATCAGGCGAATATGTGTCTTCTTCTTTTGATGAAGTCACCGTTTACGGAGTGCTACTCCCGTATGTTCCCGGTCGACGAGCCGTTCCAGCGCCTCATCCAGCACACGAGCATGGTCGGCGAACGCCGCTACGGCGGACATGTTTTGTATCTATCCGGAAGTTTTCTTACTTCCTCTCCGCTTTGGACCGCTTCTGACGCGGACGTTTTTAAAGCCTTCTTCAAGAGACTTCAGTACATGAATCCGAGCGTTACGAGGGCCTCGGTACGTACCTGGCGCCTGACGCGCACGCGTTATGCCAAGCCCCTCAATCACCCGCTCGATGAATTCATCCAGCCGGTCGAAGGTCTTTATGTATGCAGCCTCGCCATGACACCGAGTCCGGTCGAGGATTCGAAATTCCGGATGGATGCCTGTGTTTCTCAGGCAAATGCGACCGTCGCTAAGATCAAGGAGGATTTTTCGCGTGAAAAAGAACTCGCCGAAACAGAACAGTAATTCCGTCAAAAACCGGGTGCGCACCGCCGCTGTCAGAAATACGGGAGCAGATCTTATCAATGACGTTTCCGATCCTGATCTCAGAAGCTCTTTTCGCGAAAGGATGACGGAAGATATCCAATGGAAAGCCGTCATCCCGAGATTTCTCCTCTTACTGATCCCGGCGCTGATCGCTTTTCTTTCCGGATACTTTTTAAAGCAGGATCACGCGGACTTCTTTTCCTGGTGGGGGCTTCTGTATATTTACGGATGGGCCGCTTTCCCTTTGACCGCACACTTTTTCCGCGGATTTCTTTCCGCAGGATACGGCTTTTCCAAAAGCTTTGGTATCCTTCTTACCACGGCCGCAGTCTGGCTGATCGCATATACGGGCCTCTTCAATGCATTCAGCCGTCCGATGTGCTGGATGATGTTCTTCCTTTTGGCTATCGTCAGCTGGTGCACGCCGAAAACCAGGAAGGCTGCTTTTACCGCACTTTCCGACAACTCCAACCTCGCGCATATCCTCTGGGAGGAGATGCTGTTTATTCTGCTCCTTACGGCCCTTTGCTTCTGCAAAGGCATCTTCCCGATCATCAACGGCGAAGAAAAATTCATGGACTACGGCTTCATGAAATCCATGGTCAGATATGACGGGCTCCCGGCCAAAGATCCTTGGCTCGCCGGGAAATCCATTAACTACTATTACTATGGACAATATATGTTCAGTTATCTCGTGAAGATGATCGGCATGAACCCTGAGGTCGGCTACAACATCTCGATGTGTACCGCTATCGCTTTCCCGTTCATCGCCGCTTACTCCTTAGGGCAACTCTTCATCGACGCGCTCCGCCAGAAAAAGGACTGCAAGGTATCCCGGCACTATCTGCCGTTTGCCGGTCTTCTTGCCGCCTGCTGCACGATGCTCTTCGGCAACTCCCACTCCTTCTTCTATGATGAGCAGAGCTTCGGCAACAAGATGCTTTTCTGGAAGATCTGGGGCAAGCTCGGCATCAACGTCGGCGAGACATCAAACTTCTTCTATCCGAACTCCACGCGTTTTATCGGACATAACCCGGACCTGTATCAGCTAGGCATTAAAGAGACCGCTGACTGGACCATCCACGAGTTCCCGTTCTACTCTTACCTGATCGGCGACCTGCATGCGCACGTCGTCAGCCTGACGGTGGTCATGCTCATCATCGCTTTTATCTTTGTCGCTGTCTATCGCGCCGATTATCCGAAAAAAGCACTGTCCTCGATGCGCCGTTTCCGCGACCTTTCGAAGAATCTCGTCTCGGAGATGGAGCATATCTTCCGCCCGGAATTCTTCATCTGTGCATTCTTCCTCGGCATCTCTCAGATGTGCAACTACTGGGATTTCCTGATCTACTTCATTTTCTGCGCCATGGGTCTTCTGGTCTATCACGGAAGATCTTCCACGTACCTGATCTCGTTTAGCAGTTTCCTGGTCTTCCTTTTCGACCTCGGCGCCGTCCTCGGGGTCTACCTGAAGTTCGGGGAAAACATTTTCGTACACCTGTGCCTTCAGATCCTGATCTTCGTTCTCGCCTATCTTTTCTCCACGATTTTCCCTTCCGCCTTCTCGCGAACGGGCACGGACATGGCACTTCTGTTTGCTTTTTCCAGTGCGATCGCACTGACCTTCAACTACAACTTCGACATGATCTCCAACTCGATCAAGCTCGTCGACAGACACACGTCTTTCTTCCAGTTCATGATCGTCTGGCTCGTCCATATCCTGGTGCCGCTTGCGCTCATCGCGCTGGTGATCTTCACCCGGCGCCAGCCCTTTAAGAAAAATAAACTCCCGGCAACACCGGCGCCTCTTTCACTGAAGCGTCCCGCCACTTATGCGCAGCTTACCGGCTCGGCAGGTGCTTTTGGCAAAGGAGAAAAAGCCGTCAGAAAAGTGGAAATAGACTTCTCCGATGACCCGGACATCGACGATCCGGATTTCGCCGCAGAAAAGCTTCAAAATACCGCGGCAAAAGCACAGGAAAAGGACCTTTCCGACGAACTTCCCGAGGTCTCCGAAGACGAAAGGACGGAAGCTTCGCATATGCCGAAGTTCCTTCTGGCGATCGTCTGCTTCTTCCGGATGCTGGACTACCGCTTCGCAAAATTCGGCGATACCGCGCTTTGCAGATTCTTCAGAAAAAGATCCATTATCGATATCTTTATGGTCGGTATGACCGTCGTCGGTATGATGATGGTGCTTGCTCCGGAGATCATCTACGTTCCGGATATCTACGGCGCCAATAACCAACGCGCCAACACCATGTTCAAATTCACCTTCGCGGGATTTGTCATCCTTTCACTGGTCGTCGCCTATACGGTCTTCCGCTTCATGGCGCACGTCACCAAAGAAGGAAATCTTTCGAACTGGGGCCTGGGAGTTTCGATCATTATGCTAATCCTCATTCTCTTCATCCCGGGACACTATACGCTTCGCGCGCTGGATCAGAGATCCGGCGAGATCAAATGGTCCGCCTATCAGGGCCTAAACGGAACGGACTATCTGAGCACCTGCGTGCCAAATGAAAATACCTATTACGACCAGTCCTCCCGTGTGTCCGGCGCGTATATCCCGTACGAAGAAGCGATCGACTGGCTCAACGAGAACGAGCACGATTCGGTCAACATCTGCGAATCCTACGGTTTCAGTTACACGGAAGACTGCCTCGTCTCGGCATATACCGGTCTTCCGACCATCGTCGGCTGGGAGACACATGAACGTCTCTGGCATTTCCACGGCTGGACCAACCCCGAGACCGGCGAATTCGAAAACGACCCGGAACAGGATGTATTTAAGATCTACCTGTGGCCGCGCCAGAACGACGTCGCGACACTTTACACATCCACGGATGTTTTCGAGGTCGCACGTGTCATACACGAATACGATCTGCGCTACATCATCTGCGGCTCCATGGAGCTCGACCAATTCGGCATGATCTACTACCCGTGCATCGAAAACCTCTGCGGCGATCCCGTCTTCACTTCCTCCGACGGTTCACTTCGGATCTACAAAGTTCACACCACGGAAGACATCCAGTAATCGTTTTGGAAAGCGTAAAATAAATACCTTCTCGTGCTGTCCTCGTCCTTTGGACTGCGGAGGCACGGAAGGTATTTTTTTACGCTTCTTCATTCCGATTACTTCTGCGCGTTCTGATCCGCGAGGACTTATGGAAACTGCAAAGAAAAACCGCCGGAGAAGTTTCCTAATCGAATCGGGTACATCAAAGAGCTGAAACGAAATGAATGAACGCATAAAAATCCCCCGGAGCGATTCCGCAGGCAAAGCCGAGGACCAGCGACGGGGGATTTATTATGCGTTCTTTATTGGATCACTCTTTGATGTAGCCGATCTCGAGTGCGAGCTTCTTCTCAAGTACTACAGTTGCGTCTCTGTGCAGTCTCATAAATGTAGCCGGGCACATCGGATCGATCGTGTCGTTCATCAGGAGCTTGGTAGCTGCATCGACCTTATTGCCGTTGATGATCATCAAGAGTGCCTTTGCACGCATGATGTTGCCCATGCCCATAGTTACGGCATAGCGCGGAACTTCGTCACGGGAAGCGAAGAAACGGGCGTTTGCATCGATCGTTGTTTCGTCAAGGATCTCTTTATGAGCACCATCGAAAAGAACCGGACCCGGCTCGTTGAAACCGAGGTGACCGTCAGGACCGACACCGAGGACCTGAATCTCGATATCTGCCTTATCCAGCACTTCGTTAAATTCCTTCAGGTTCTCGTCTACATCGCCGATTCCCTTTGCAACGTATGTGTTTGCCTTATCGATGTTGATGTGGTCAAACAGGTTGCTGTCCATGAAATAACGGTAGCTCTGGTTGTGAGTCGGCTCAAGCCCTACATACTCGTCGAGGTTTACGGAGTGGATCTTGGAAAAGTCCAGACCCTCTTCCTTGCAGCGACGGGACAGTTCCTCATACATGCCTACCGGGCTTGATCCTGTAGCAAGACCGATGGTGCATGTCGGCTTTTCACGGATGATCTTTTCCATGATATCGGCCGCCTTCCTGCTGGCATCCTGATAATTCTCTGCGATAATAACTTTCATAAATGTACCTCCTTGTACCTAAGTTTTTTGCGCAGTTTTGTTTTATAAAAAAGCCGCGCGATGTCATGCAGAACACGCGCGGACTTTATTACTTTCTTTTGATCACGATATTGCCCTGATCTTTATAAATACTGTTTTCCGGAATGACACCGCGGACACATGACGTCGGATAGACGTTACTGTTCCTTCCGATGACCGTACCCGGATTCAAAACGCTGTTGCAGCCGACTTCAACGAAGTCACCGAGCATCGCGCCGACCTTTTTTCGGCCGGTCTCGACCTTTTCTTCACCGTTCTTAATAACGACCGGAAGCTTATCGCTCTTGACGTTACTTGTGATGGAACCTGCACCCATGTGGGACTTATATCCGAGGATGGAGTCGCCGACATAGTTATAGTGCGGAACCTGTACGCTGTTGAAAAGGATAACGTTCTTTAGTTCAGTGGAGTTACCGACTACGCAGCCTTCGCCCACGAGAGCAGAACCTCGTACGAACGCGCACTGACGGACTTCCGTCTTGTGCCCGATGATGCATGGTCCGCCGATGTAAGCCGTAGAGAATACTTTTGCATCTTTAGCGATCCAGACATCCTCTGCCGGGTGATCGAATTCATCTTCCGGAAGGGTCTTGCCGATCTCGAGGATCAGGTCTGTGATGCCGGCAAGGGCTTCCCAGGGATAGGTGAACTTGGAAAGATAGTCCTTTACCTGAGGATATGTCTGTGTCAAATCATAAAGGTCATTAATCGTATACATTATTTCTTTACCTCCACAAGATGGCCGCTCTTTTCCATAGCAGCGATAATGGCATCCACCTGCTTCTCGCACTCTTCGATCGAGCCTGCTTCAGACATAACACGGAGTACCGGCTCTGTACCGCTCTTTCTAAGAAGAACACGACCGTCATCGCCGAGTTCCCGGGTGCAGGCATCTACCTGCGCCTGAACAGCCGGATCGGCAAGAGTTCCGTCCTTATCGTCAACGACTACGTTCTTAAGTACCTGCGGGTACATGTCGCAGCCCTTGGCAAGAAGGGAAAGCGGAAGATTCGTATCAATGAGGACACCCATCAGCATAACTGCCGTAAGAACACCGTCACCTGTGTGTGCGTGCTTTCTGAAGATAACGTGACCGGACTGCTCGCCGCCGATCATGTG
Organism: uncultured Clostridia bacterium; assembly: GCA_905235455.1. Classification (GTDB taxonomy): domain Bacteria; phylum Bacillota; class Clostridia; order Saccharofermentanales; family Saccharofermentanaceae; genus Scatonaster. Next base: position 4,004 of record CAJOLL010000039.1, on the reverse strand, counting down.
GCCGTTCTCTTTCATGTTCTCATAAACAAAACGGTCACCAACCGCTGTCTTCTCGTAACGGATACCGGCCTCGTCGAGCGCCTTGTAAAGACCGAAGTTACTCATGATGGTGGTAACGACCGTATTGTTGTCGAGTTCACCCTTTTCCTTCATGTACTTCGCGCAGATGTACATGATCTTGTCGCCGTTAACGACTTCACCGTTCTCGTCTACTGCGAGGCAGCGGTCTGCATCACCGTCGAATGCGAATCCGAGGTCGAGCTTATTTTCCACCACATACTTCTGCAGACCCTCGATGTGTGTGGAGCCACAGTTTGTGTTGATGTTGACACCATCCGGTGTGTTGTTGATGACGAATGTCTTTGCGCCGAGAGCATCGAATACGGCACGACCGATCATCCAGGAGCTGCCGTTCGCGCAGTCCAGGCCGACCTTGTGCTTTTCGAAAGACTGGGTAGCCAGGCTTACGAGATAACCGATGTAGCGGTTTCTGCCGGAATAATAATCGATCGTCTTACCGATCTTATCTTCGGAAGCGTAAGGAAGCTCTTCAAGTTCGCCGTCGATGTACTTCTCGATCTCATCCTGGAGATCATCGTCCATCTTCTCGCCTTCGAAGTTCATCAGCTTAATACCGTTATCGTAATACGGGTTATGGCTGGCAGAGATCATGGCACCGCAGTCAAACTCTTCTGTTCTCGTGATGTAGCTGACGCACGGTGTAGTGGTTACGTGCAATAAATAAGCATCTGCGCCCGAAGACACGATGCCTGCTGCCAATGCGTTCTCATACATGTAAGAAGAGCGGCGAGTATCCTTGCCGATTACGATCTTTGCACAATCCGAATTTCCGGATTCCTGATGTTTCTTAGTATAGTACCAGCCGAGAAAACGACCTGTCTTAAAGGCGTGATCAGCTGTAAGGACGACACCGGCCTTACCACGGAACCCGTCTGTACCGAAATATTTACCCATAGAAAAACTCCTCCAGTTTGTATTTCTGGTAAGATTTTACACTTCCCGTCGGCTCTTGAAAATACTTTTGAAAGGATTTTTATCTGGCGAAAATCACTTTTTTTCGGGGTGCACTGGCGATATGGATATATAGTCAGCGCTTTCCGGCCGTTTTCTGTGCAATTCGCGGAATCCCCGGTCTGTGATGTGTAGATCCGCAATCGGTTTTGATACCGCGGATAAGATCGCGTTCGAAAGCCTTTATCTGACGACCGCAACTGCAGCGGCAGAACCACTGCAGGTTCTTTCCGCTCTTAATACCGGTCATCTTCTCGGCAGTCAGTTCACCGAATACCTGCCCCGTGATGTCTTCCATCGCGGAGGCACAGCGACGTGTCTCGCCTGTGAAATCTTCTTCTTTCAGTACTTTTCGTGTCGTATCGCGATAAGGGCAATTCTCGTCAAAGCAATTGCTGATCTCTGTGTGCAGAAGGCGGTGCGATGTGATCTTGATGACATTCCCGCAGTCACAGCGGCACTGCCAGATCACCTTTCCGTTAAAGCGCTCCGATGTTTCTTCGATCGCAACCAGGTGTCCGAATCTCTCGTCCTTGATATCCTTCACTTTACGGCCACGGTTTTCCGTTTTCTTGTCTCTGATAATCGTCGGCATACCTATAAAACAACCCCTTGTTTTGTTGAAAAATCGGGAATTTCACCCGATATAAAAATATTGTAGCATGACGTTTGAGAATATCAAGACAAAAATTAATGAGAAATTGCCCACTAGAATTTCAGAGAATCAAAACCGCGCCATCGGAGTAACCATCCGACCCCTTTCTTCGGACTTTAAGTCCTCAGAGGGGTCTTCAGGTTTTCCGACCGGCGCGGTTTTTAATTCATTGATTACTCTAACTCGAATGCACCTGTATAGAGCTGGTAGTATTTGCCCTTTTCAGCGATAAGAGACTCGTGGTCACCTCTTTCGATGATGTGGCCGTTCTCGAGCACCATGATTGCCTTACTGTCCCGTACGGTCGAAAGACGGTGGGCGATAACGAATACGGTACGGTTCTCCATCAGGGCATCCATACCTCTCTGCACGATGGCCTCGGTACGGGTATCGATGGAAGAGGTCGCCTCATCGAGGATCATGACCGGCGGATCGGCAACGGCCGCACGCGCGATCGCGATCAGCTGGCGCTGACCCTGGGAAAGCTCTGCGCCGTTACTGGTCAGCTCAGTGTCATATCCCTGCGGAAGCTTACTGATGAAGTCGTGTGCGTTGGCAAGCTTGGCAGCCTTGATACACTCTTCATCGGTCGCCTTAAGGTTACCGTAGCGGATGTTTTCCATAACAGAACCCGTAAAGAGGTTCGTGTCCTGAAGAACGATGCCCAGAGAGTGACGAAGGTCATCCTTTTTGATCTTGTTGATGTTGATGTCATCGTAACGAATCTTACCGTCGGCGATATCGTAGAAGCGGTTGATGAGGTTCGTGATCGTGGTCTTTCCTGCACCGGTCGCACCGACGAACGCGATCTTCTGACCCGGCTTTGCATAAAGTGAGACATCGTAGAGGACCTGCTTTTTACCGTCGTAGCTGAAGTCGACGTCGAATAGTCTTACATCGCCTTTAACCTCGGCATACGTCAGCGTGCCATCCTTATGCGGATGCTTCCATGCCCATACATACGAAGTCGTTCCGTCGGATCCTTTTCCTTCGTGTGCACGCTTGAAAGAAAGTGCTTCTTCTTCAGGAACTTCGGTAAGCGTGTCACCTTCCTTCTTGCAGTGGACAAGTGTGACATAACCGTCGTCTTCTTCCGGTTTTTCATCAAGAAGTTTGAAGATACGGTCCGCACCGGCCATTGCCATGATGATCGAGTTCATCTGCTGGGAGACCTGGGATACCGGCATGACAAAAGCCTTGGTCAGCAGCAGGAACGATGCAATAACGCCGATGGAGATCGCCGATACACCGAATTGGATCGCCAGAAGACCGCCGATAAATGCAACCAGTACATAAAGCACATTCCCGATATTGCTCATGATCGGCATCAGGATGTTTGCGAAGATATTCGCTTTCGTCGCATTATCACAGAGTTCTTCGTTCTTCTTGTCAAAGGCGGTTTTCGCGCGGTCTTCGTATGTGAATACCTTGACGACTTTCTGACCGTTGACCAGTTCTTCGATATAGCCGTTGACATCACCGAGAGATGCCTGCTGCTTCATAAAGAAGGTGGCACTCTTTCCGCCGATTTTTCCCATCAGAAAGATCATGGCGAAGGTTCCCAGAAGGACCACGATCGTCAGATGCCAGGAGGTGTAGATCATGGCGGCGAGCGTTGTGATGATCGTCATTCCCGAAGAGACCATCTGCGGGAAACTCTGCGATATCATCTGTCGCAGCGTATCTACATCGTTAGTAAAGTGACTCATTACATCGCCATGTGAGTGCGTGTCGAAATACGAGATCGGAAGCGTCTGCATGTGTTTAAACATATCGTTTCTGACATTTCTAAGAACATTATTCGAGATCACGAGCATGATCTGTCCCTGGAAAAGGTTCGCAATGACACCGAAGATGAAAAGTATACCTACCATGCGGATCCATTTGAGAAGTCCGGAAAAATCGGCAACTCCTGTCTCTGTCTTCGATGCGAGGATCGGAGCGATATGATCGTCGATAAGGTTACGGATGAACATATTTCCCAGCACGGACGTGATGGATGACACGATGATACAAAGGAATACGATGCCCAGCAGCACCTTGTATTTTCCTGTCACATAGGTAAGGAGCCTTTTAAGCAGGCCTTTACTGATCGGGTTTTTCTTTAAGTCCTCCCGATTCATAGGACGTCCTCCTCTTGGCGGCGGCATTAGTCCTCGCCTCCCTTCTTCTGAGATTCATATACTTCTTTATAAATCTCATTATCTTTCAAAAGCTCTTCGTGCGTTCCGACCGCATCGATCTTTCCGTTATCGATAACGATAATTCGGTCGGCGTTTTCCACGGAAGAAATACGCTGCGAGATGATGAGTTTGGT
>CAJOLL010000038.1 GCA_905235455.1 uncultured Clostridia bacterium | reverse complement strand
CGCTTCCATGCACTGCTCCGCTAACTGCGATATGGACGGTAAGCACACAGCTATCTTCTTCGGTCTTTCCGGTACAGGTAAGACAACACTTTCCACAGATCCGAAGCGCCGTCTCATCGGTGATGACGAGCACGGCTGGGATGACAACGGCGTATTTAACTTCGAAGGCGGATGCTATGCTAAGGTTATCGGCCTGGATAAGGAATCCGAGCCGGATATCTTCAACGCCATCAAGAGAAACGCTCTCCTCGAGAACGTAACAGTAGCTGATGACGGAAAGATCGACTTTGATGACAAGTCCGTTACCGAGAACACACGTGTTTCTTACCCAATCGATCACATCAACAACATCGCTGCAGAAGTGAACAATGTTTCTTCCGGCCCGGCTGCCGAGAACGTAATCTTCCTGTCCGCGGATGCTTTCGGTGTACTCCCGCCGGTCTCCATCCTCACACCTGAGCAGACGAAGTACTACTTCCTCAGTGGCTTCACAGCTAAGCTCGCAGGTACAGAACGTGGAATCACAGAGCCGACTCCGACATTCTCCGCTTGCTTCGGTCAGGCATTCCTTGAACTGCACCCGACAAAGTATGCTGAGGAACTGGTAAAGAAGATGGAGAAGAACGGTGCCAAGGCTTTCCTCGTTAACACAGGCTGGAACGGCACAGGTAAGAGAATCACCATCAAGGATACGCGTGGAATCATCGACGCTATCCTCAACGGCGACATCCTCAAGGCTCCGACAAAGAAGATCCCGATGTTCGATCTGGAAGTTCCGACAGAGCTCCCGGGCGTAGATTCCGGAATCCTCGATCCTCGCGACACATATGCTGATGCTTCCGTTTGGGAAGAGAAGGCAAAGGATCTCGCAGGCCGCTTCATCAAGAACTTCGCTAAGTACGAAGGCAACGATGCCGGTAAGGCTCTCGTGGCTGCCGGCCCGAAGCTTTGATCCTTTGCGAAAAGCACTGTTATTGAGACACCTGGAGGTCACCTCGAAAGAGGTGGCCTCTTTTGCTGTTTTTGTCTTCATGTTTTTCAGATGTCAATGCCTTTAGGCGTTTCGGGCATGGATTTTCATAAACAAATAGAAAACAAATGTTACTATTTTTTTAAAATTGCCGGCAAATTATTGAATCGGTTTTTCATAAGTGATAATTTTCTTAAGTGGAAATACATATATTATCTAGGGGCAAAAGTGTGATTTTTCCCCTGAAGATATGGAAAGGGTGGCTTAATATGAAAAGAACACTAAGAAAAACAGGTGCGCTGATCATCTCCATGGTGATGCTTCTTGCGATCGGCGGCACGGTCATGGCCGATGATGCGGACATGTCTGGTGAAGGTGGTGTAATTGGTGAATTTACTACTGCTGATACAGCCACGGCACAAGAAACAACCTTAAAAATCTATAAAGAGATCACGGCATACAACCCGGAAACTTGTACGGTAAATGCTCCGGCGATCACATTCAGCTACACGATCTCCCACAGTTCGGATCTGGCCGGCAAGGGGATCTGGGATGCAGAATCCCATCATGATCCGGCAGCTAACGTGTATGCAACAACCAAGGAGGGTGTTGGCACTCCGACGATTACCGGTACTGCAGCAGGTGTGCTTGCACTGGTTCCCGGTACAGATACCCTGGATGCTTCTGTAAATGGTACAGCCAACAGATTCCCTCTGACGATCGACTTTAGTGGAGTTGATTTTACAACTGCCCCCGGTACGGGCGCAGGTGTCTATCGTTACCAGATCAATGAGACGACTACTGAGGCAACGAAAAATGCTTCCGGTATTAAAGAAGGCGAAGAAGCCAACACGCTTTATATAGATATTTATGTAAACGGTGCAGGTGACATTTACGGTTACGTACTGTTCACAACAAACGATGCCATTGATGCGAGAGCTGACGATGATGCCGGTGCAGCAGCTGCTGTAGGTAAGACAGAAGGCTTTGTAGGTTCCAAGGATGATGGTGCTGCATATAGTGCTACGGAAACTTCAACAGCTGATAAGTACTACACCTTCAATCTTGACGTTGAAAAGGAAGTTGTGGGCGATGCATATACGCAGAACAATCACCATGAGTTCCCGTTCACGATCACTCTTGCCAATACGACCGTAACAGCAAATGTTCTTCCGATCATGACTGTCGGCCAGTATGCTACGCAGACCGCTCTGACTGCAGCTCCTATTGCAGGAACCTGGTCGCCGACGATCGGTCACGGAGGAAAGATCACTTATGTCGGTATCCCGACAGGAACAACAGTCACCATCAAAGAGACAAATGATGTAACCGGTGTCACCTATGAATCTCATTCGACCAATGCCGATACAGATGCAGCAACGAAGGATATTGCTACAAATGTTGATTCCAATATTGCTACAGTAAATTGTGATGCAACTGCATTGACTGCCGCAACTGAAAATCATACAACATCTGCATCGAAGCAGGTCACGTTCACCAATACTATGAAGCTGATCTCTCCTACCGGCATTATCATCAGAAGTGCTCCGTACCTCCTGCTGTTTGCTACAGGTGCTGTCCTGTTCGTTCTGATCCGCCGCGGCAAGAAGAAGGAGAATGCAGAAAAAGCCTGATCTCGGCTGTTTCGCGGAAAAGTGCTTTTGAAACGGTTTCATAGAAGATGTGTACCGCAAATTTGAGAAGGGGAATAAGCTGAGACTAGTCATTCACCAGTGATCGGGTCTTGCTTCTTCGCAAAACTGATGTTCAAAGAGAAGCTGAAAAAAATACGCGACGAACTCTCCAAATCCAAGTCCGGAATCAGGAGATTTGTCCGCAACAGCTTTATCCTGGTCATCTGTTTGTGGGCCATGTTTACATTCATCATCGGGACGCAGACAGTCGGCACGCTCGACATGTCTCCGGCCCTAAACATGGGAGACCGGATCATCTATTCCCGACTGGATAAAAAACCGGCGGCGCACGATGTCATCGTTTTTCAGAAAGACGGTAACACCTGCATTTCCCGTGTCATCGCCGTTCCCGGAGATACAGTAGAGATCTTGGAAGACGGAGGCGTAAAAGTCAACGGCAATCTTCTCGCGGAAGAGAATATCTACAGCCAGACCTATCCCTATACGGAATTTCTGGAGTATCCGCTTACACTGGAAGACGGTGAATACTTTGTTCTGGGAGACAACCGGAGAACCGGCGTCGACAGCAGATATTACGGAACCGTCGATGCCGATGACATTCTGGGCACATTGTTAATGGTGATTCGAAATCATAATTTCTAAAGGAGAAACAAATGGCATTTGCTTCGGTATTGAAAATAGCAAATACGATCCTTTCTTCAGTGGCAACGGTCACCGCTGTGTCCGTTATGGCCTTTTCCGGCTATATGCTCTATGAAAACCAGTATGTGCAGAGCCGTGCCTACGGATCTGCAATGATCCAGTATAAGCCGGAGGTGCAGGGCGATGTGGTCTCCATCGATGCACTTCTTGCCAATATTCCGGATGCATCCGGATGGATCACAATCGATGACACTCACATCGACTATCCGGTCGTTCAGGGTCTGGATGATGTCTTCTATGCAAATCACGATGTATATCAGGCAGCATCTCTTACTGGATCGATCTACATCCAGGCAAAGAACAATAACGATTTCAGCGATTCATATACGCTCCTTTACGGGCACCACATGGATAACGGTGCCATGTTCGGAGATCTTTCTAAATATCTTGATGAGGACTTCTTTAATGCGCACCTGAGCGGATCGCTGGTCACTTTAAAAGAAGTATACGACATCGATGTAATCTCGGTCGTCAAAACGAATGCGTATGAAAAAGCGATCTACGATCGGACTTCTCTCGACTGGAACGGGTATCGGGATCTGATCAGTAATCATGCCGATGTCGTTCTGGTCAACAGTAATCCGGAAATCACTTCCGCAGATAAGTTTATCGCCCTTTCTACCTGCGGAGGCGGTATTACCGATGGAAGGATCGTACTGATCTGCAGTCTTACGGAAGAAGGCAAAAAGGTCGCTCCGCAGCCGGATGATCAGGACGGAACAAACCGACAGGATGCGGCAGATGATAAAGGAGGAGGAAAAGCCGTTATCGTTAAGACCGGTGAAACCGGAGGAAAAGGCGCCGGCTGGTCGATCGTAAACCTGTTCTGTCTGTTCCTGACATTTGTAACTGTCCTTCCTTATGCCATAGATTTCATGGATAGGAAGAGAGAAGAAAAGAAGACATGGAAAGACTATACAGGTCTTTCACTGAATATTATCCTGGCCATCGTCAGTGCCGTGATCTTTATCCTTTACGAAGACATGACACTCCCGATGACGATCCTGGATAAATATACGCCGTGGATGCTGATCGTCCTCGGACTTGCTTTGGCTACAGAGGAGTTCTGCTTACGGCGTAAAAAGGATGAAGAAGATTTAGCAGAGGAGACGGCAGATGCTTAAGAACAGATTAGTGAAAAAGTTGCGCGGTTCTATTTCGACGGTTCTTGCCGCTTCTATGCTTTTGTCTGTTTTTCCGGCCGGAATGCTGCATCTTCCCTCCTTCTCACTTTTTAATCACAGCGCCATAACTGACGTTTCATCGCAGACTCCGGGTACGGTTGCTTGTCTTTTGAAGACAATGACCGACAGTTCCGGGAATAAATACACATTCTACGCGACATGCGCCGCCGATTCCGGTATCCCTTCGGATGCTGAACTTGAAGTCACAGAGATCCCGGCCGGCACAGAGTATGATGCTTACCTCTCCGATACTCAGGCAGCTCTCGAAAGCAGTAAGATCGGTTATGCACACTTCTTCGACATCAGCATTGTAAAAGACGGAGTGGAGCTTCAGCCTGAAGACGGATCGAAAGTCAACATGCAGATCATTTTGGAAGATGCTGACACCGAAGATCTGAACGTTGTCCATTTTTCGGAAGCCCCCGGTAACGGAAGCGTCGAAATCATTGAAAACACGACATCCAGTGAAGGTGCTGCTACTGTCGTCGGTTTCGACGCGGAAGGATTTTCCGTATATGGTATCGTCAGCACGATAGTTACCACAACGATCCAGGCCGGTGACGGAAACACCTATAAGATCACGGCTACCTTTACCGAAAGCAGCGGTATCCCGTCGGATGCTCAGCTGAAAGTTACCGAGGTAGATGACAGCGATTATGCCGGCTATCTCACCAGCGCGACAAAAGCACTCGGAGAGAGTATTCACAGTGTTTCTTACGGAAAGTTCTTCGACATTTCTCTGGTAAAAGACGGCGTGAGCTACCAGCCTGTCGACGGTTCCACCGTCAAGGTAAAAGTCGAGCTTCTCGACACGAAGAATGTCGACGATGTCAAAGTCGTCCATTTCGAAGGCAATAAAGCAGAAGAGCTTTCTGCTTTGACAAACGGAACGACCGTCAGCTTCGAAACAGACGGGTTCTCCGTATTCTCTTTCCTGGACTTCAGCCTTATCTCCCGGCTTGTGACCGCGACGATCGATAAGACCGCATCCTATTCCGGAACGAAGTCAGGTCTTTTATACAGTAATGACGACATTATCATCTCCGGCAGCATGCCTTCCACCGGCATCGTCGAAGCCAAGCGCGTTGACGTTTCCGTCGACGGCAAAAACGCTCTCGTTGCATATGATATTAAGATATACGCCAATGAGCTGATGAAGCTTCTGGGTATTACCTGGCAGCCAAGCGGATCTGCTCTGACTGTCCGGCTCAAGAGTGATGCGATCAAAACAGATTCCGTGGATGTATATCACATGGAAGATATTTTGAGTCAGGCAGAACTGGTAAGCGGGAATCTTGCTGTAGAAGACAAGTCGGTCATCTTCAATGCTAACTCTTTCAGTGTGTATGTAGTTGTTGAACATGAAGGTGGCGAGATCATTACTCCGAGAGTGGAATTCCACTATATCGGAAAGGACTATCAGGAAAACAACAACGGTACAGAATATTCGTATACGGCGCCTGCTTACGAGTTCCTGAATAAGAATAGCGAGTATCAGGTCTCCCAGATCCTGAGAGATGGCGAGACACTCGAACAGATCGTCAATCCGCCGAATAAAAAAGACGACTACGGAAATGAAGTCAGCTTCTTCTATGGCTGGTACACCGTAGATGCTTCGGAGGATTCCACCGAGTACAACAGCAGTGCAACTGCTTCTCCGTATTATAACGGCTCTATCACATATACCTGGCCGGATCCGCAGAAAGTTGACGATGAGACAGCCATCAGCATCACACCTGTCGATGAGAATGGTAACGGAAAGATCGAAACAGGCGAATCTGTCATCTGGGCGATCGGGGATACCACGGGCACCGCGGTACTGGATGCTGAGGGTACCGCGCACGTGTATATTGCACCGGTATATGAAGATTACTATTTTGTTAACTTCCATATGGGGGATAAGAAAGCGGATGAAGGCCTGAGAAATAACCTTCTTACCCGCCGACTGGTCGTTTTCGGTCAGAATAATTCTGCCGTCGTCCGTATCGGTGATGTGCAAGGACCGAGCCCTGATCCGAGGCATGAAATCTTTGCCGGATGGGAAACAGTGGATTTTTCTGATCCGTCTGATCCGCAGACTGTACTGAATTATATGACTTTGGATAACGACGGCGCCGAAAGAGATATCCTGTATAACGGGTCATCTGAAGAATCCGGAGCCGCCGGCACAGGCTATAGAATTACCATAAATAAGACAGGATCGACGCTTTCTGCGCTGGATCTGTATCCGGTATTTGCCGAAGCACGCTGGATCTACTTCAATACGGGCGTTTCCGGAAATGGAGCGACTTATGTTGCTGCACAATACAGACTTACAAATGACGAAGGTCTCGGAACATATTTAACATCTTTCCCGACCACTACACGCCCCGGCTATGTTTTCGGCGGATGGTATCTGAGTCAGGATAGCGATTTCAACGGAACCGGTACTCAGCTTACCGATGCAACAGGTGCATTTGTTAATGAAGTAAAAGGACAGACCTTCTATGACGTTGATGGGACGACAAAACTCTACGAAATCACCTCGGACGGAAAACTCTATTGCTACAAAGCGCTTGATGAACTTACTGTCTACGCAAAGTGGGATCCTGCGATGGTCAATTATACCGTTATCTATTGGCTGGAAAATGCTGATGATGATAACTATACAATGATGCATTATAAAGTCTTGAACGGTGTCTCCGGCGAAATGACCGAAGCTGATCAGTTGGCTGCTAACGAGGAAGCTTATACCAATCACAAACTGAGATTTGCCCATCTTAGTTCGGATCAGGATAAAGATACAGCCGGCATCCAGTCCGGAATCCAGCAGCAGGAGATCAATGGTGATGGATCTACCATCGTAAATGTCTATTACGACAGAAATGAATATACTCTTCGCTTTGATATTGGTTTTGCCCGCAAGACAGGTAATAACGGATCTGTAACCACATATACTTCTATGACAGCTTCAGAAGCAGAGAGTTATTCCGGAACCGTATACGGTCTTGTCAATGGCAGTTATATCGCTCTGACGCCTGACGGTAACGGAGGGTATACATATGCCGGCATGAGAGATGTGCGGAATGACTACAATGGTTATCGCTATCTTCAGGTCAACGACAATAACGGAACCCAGTATGGTGTGGTGAATGGGAACGCAGTAACTCTGAATTATAGTCAAGAAACGGAGTATTACCTTTCTCAATATAATACCCCCGGTTCTGCAGAGTACACCGGAACTATTTATGATGCGAACAGTAACCGAGTGACAAACCCTGTATATCCTACTTTGTACTATAGAAACACGCGTGCCAGAAATCAACTTTACTGGCTTACTCGAACAGTGAGCGTCTGGACTTATAACGGTAATGCTTATTCCGGAAACCGATATCTCCGCGTTGATAATGACGATCCTGATACAAGATATAATCAGGGCTTTATTAATGGAGCTATGCAATCCCTTCTTAATGATTCGCAGGGATGGTATTATAATACTCAGGAAGCAGCAACACTGACATATACAGGAACGCTTTACAAGCAGACGTCTATTGAAGGTTCTTGGAATTTTTACGTCAGCCCGATCGTCAACACGGAGAACTATTATGAGTTCCTTACAAACACGAATATAAACCTCGGCACGACAATGCCGGATGCCTTCGCAGCCTGTGAATATTATACTGCGACGGCAAACGGTACGGATTGTCTGGTATTTTACTATGATCTGACCGCAAAATACGGGGAGACGATCCTGGATCGTTATCCGGGTTCACAACCATCCAGAAACAACTATCGTTTTGTCGGATGGATCCCTCAGCAGGACAGTTATTTCTGGGCGACGCAGAAAACCAGTATCAAAGGTGCTTTTGAGACGATGACCGAGGATCTGATCTTAACGGGAGCCCCATATACAAACTACAATGCCGGAAAACAAAATATCGATCCGAATTCTTGTACTGCAATCACGACGGACGATGGTATTGCACAGGAGTTTCGTTGCAGATATCAGGCGAGCACAAACAACTATCTGTATCGAGTCTACCTGCAAGATCCGCAAACAGCAACTTATCCGGCGACTCCTTCTTTTACCACGATTGTTTCTGCAGGTACGAGCAGTTTCCCGGATATGCAGACAGCACCAACCTTCCAAGGATATGGAAACGGAAACGGGAATAATACTCCGGCACAATCCTTTCAGATAAATGGGAGCAGCAACGGATCACAGTCTGCTTTGACACATTCCTATAGCGGGTATCAGATTGCCGAACTTACCGAAGCCGGTGTCGGTAACGGTATGATCATCGAATTCTACTACCTTGCAAACGAGCATAGTATCACTTATGTATATGGTTCCGGAGCAACAAATCCGGGTACGGTTGTAGGCGACAGTATTGAGAGGCGTTACGGACAGTCTCTGACGGATGCAGACAAATACACTGCTGAAGCGATTGCGGCTACACCAGTCGGACATTCTTTTGTCGGCTGGTATGCGAATCCTGACGGAATAGGAAAAGCATTTGATTTCAATACAACCATGCCAGATGGTGACATAGCTCTTTATGCTGTCTATAAACCTATCAGTTACCGTATCCTCATTGACCCCAATGGTGCGGAGATCGACCATATCGACCACAGAGGGTACAATTACACAGGATCTTATAACGGTATTTCATACAGCCATGATCCTTTCAATCGTTCGGATAATGGCGAACGTGATGCTGACTCGGGATACAGCAGAGATAAATCCACCTATTTCAATAGTAACTATGGAGAAACGGTCTCGGAATATGCAGTGACACGAACCCATGTGCCGATTGGTGATACGGCGGCGGCTAACTATAGTGGAAGACTGTATTACTACATTAACGGACAGTACAATTCTTCCGATGGATCCGGCTTGCCTTCAGATCTGCGAAATTCCCTGTATATTGACGTTACCGACGGAACCGGAGTGTACGTGAACGATGACCCTTCCCAGGGATATACAGAGTTGTATCAGTACTATGAATTCTGGCACTGGTATGCACAGACCAACTGGGATCTTGCTTCGTCTGCTTTCCCCGGCATGACTGCACAGAACCTCGGATTTGATGCCTGGAAGAATCTTTATGTTGCTAAACAACCTGACGGAACCACTCCCCAGCTTTACCGCAAATGCAACAGCCAGGAGACTTGGGTATTCCTCGGATGGTTTAAGGATAACGAAACTATACCTTACAACTTCAGTGATCCGATCACAGATTCGTTTGCTCTGACTGCGAAATGGCGCTTGGATGGCGGTTATACTATCCAGTATACGCCGGAATTCTGGATGGATGGTTCAGACGGCAACCGTTATTTGATCAATGGTGAGATGCAGACATGGACGGATCCGGATCCGTTTGCGGCAGCGGGAGCGTTCAGCTATACAGATGGTGCTGCGACGACCGTCTATAAGCAGCCTACGGACCTTACCAAGAACGGTCAAGCTATCACAGATAACTCGGTCAATTTCCTCGGCTGGCGTGTCGTGAGCGTTTCGACAACGGTTGTGAACGGTCAGTCGATCAAGACATATACTCCGCTTGAGGATGGAATCCTTTATGATCCGGGTGATGACTTTATCGTTGACGTGCAGTATGCCGACAGTACCAACGTCATCCACATGCAGGCCGTATATGAGGAGACGAACAGTTCTGTCCGCCGTCCGAATATTGCGAACCTGACGCTGGATGCAAACGGCGGTTACCTGATTGATAATGCGGGCGATGATCTTACAAGTGATGCGAATCTGCCATGGAGCGGAGTGGGTACGATCCTGATGGATGAGAGCGAAGAGCAGATCGTCTTTGGCGATATCCAGTCGAGTGCGGCGATCCATCTTTATAAGTACGCAACCGGCGACTCGGATACCGGACTTGCCGGCGGCACGAATTACTTTAAACATCAAGAAGGATTCTTCCTCCTTGGTTTTGATGTGCAACAGGATCCGGAGAACATCGTCAAGGTAGATCCTCAGAATGACGCAATTACGGGCGCGGCACAGCCGTATGTTCCGAATTATCCTGCGGACAGCGTCATCGCCGTACAGCGCACGGATGATAAGCTTTTGTATGCTATTTGGGAACCGATGGTATATGTGACTTTCGAAAACAAGACCAATGGTGAGGTTACATTTAACCTCAGTTCTGCAAATGGTGCACTTGAAGTAATCAATGTCAAAAACGGCATGTACGATCGTACGCCGCTGAACAGCTCCGAAGGAATCAAATTGGCTCCCTCGGGACAAGACGGGGATACTATTACTCTGGCGTTCCCGAAGGGCGCGGAGAGAACGATCACTGTTTCGGGAACGAACAACCTTGGTCCCGGTAAGGTGTTAATGTGGGATACTTCTATTGCACTGCAAAACGACAGGACTTATAGCTCGAGACCGACAGTAGATCCGGATCCGTATAATGACTCGATGGCTCCTGACACAAGCTTCAGTCATACGGCAAACAATTCGACGCATACACATGATCTGGCTTCCGGGGAGAAGAACAATCTTCAGGATTTCACCTTCGATGAAAAATTGCTCATAAACAAAAACCCGTTAACGATTACATTTACGTCCAGAGATAATGCTTATGCGCTACTTTTGAACGATAACTGGAACAGTGACGGTACCGGAGGCGGACTGCAGGAGATCGACTATGGTCTTGATGATATCCAGCCGGATACCGGCGTAACGCCGGCAGTGCCGAAAGAACAGATCCTTCCTGTAACCAGTACACGTTTGGGATATTCTTTCCTCGGCTGGGCTTTTAGCGAAACAGCAACTGTACCTGATTTCCCGGCAACCGGCGGTAAGATCGATGATCTGAATAAAGATGACGGTTTCTTCAGCACGGGAACAGTGGTGATCGACGACGTTATTACCCGTACACTGTATGCTGTTTGGGAGCCTCTTAAAGATGCGGTATATATCCATAAAAATGTACCGGAACCGGGCAATCAGACGAAGCTGTTTGATTTCACAGTCGAAATTACGGGCAACTATCATATCGGTCCCCAAACCTATGAGATCAAGAAAGAAACTAACGAGTACAGTACATCTACAGATACCTCGAAAGTTTTTTCCATCAGACATGGTGAGTATATGAGAGTCGTGACCACAAATGACCATGCTGTGGAAACCGGCCATAATAAGGCATTTATCGAAGTTGAAGTAGAAGTATATAAGCCGGTTACCCAAAACGGAACCGTTACCTACGAAAAGGATGATTCCCGTTCCGGTATTATCCGCTGGGAAATGGACGTAGTCAATCCTACAAGCAGCAATGGCTTTACCGGTCTGCAGATCACCGTGACTGAGGCGCCGGTAGTTCACTACAACACCAGTGTAACGCTGGATTATGAGGGCCAAGACTATGAAATCAAAGTGGGTGAGAGTTCTTTTACTGCGGCGCAGGTCCCTCAGACGGTCGTTACAAACAAAGTGTCCTGGTCCAATCCGGATGCTTACGGCACCATAAATTACAAAAATGAAATCGAGACTTATGACATCTCGGTTGATAAGATCCTTATCAGAAACAACACCGACTCTGAAGACTTTAATTTCACGGCAAGTTATGTATTGGATGAGGGTCAAAGTGACGAGATAACCGTTGATCCGGCAGCGGATCCGTCGCCGTTTATCGTAACAAGCGGAACGCCCAATACCGTTGCACTTAAGAATATCCCTGCGGGTGCGAAACTGACCATTACAGAAGAGCAGAACGACAACTACGACACTACGATCTCCAGAGACGGAGCTGCGGCTATATTCGGAAAGACGATCACGTTTGATGTTGTGGCGGACAGCAATGTGGTCTACACCAACACGCTCAAATCGTATCCGGCGAAGTTTGTCAAAGTGGATCAGGACGGAACCCCCGGCGTTGTCGCTGCGACATTTAATCTCGTCAACAGCACCGGTAAGTATAATCTCGGATCGAACCTGCAGGCATATGACAACGCAGGCAGTGACGGTGTCTTCTATGTCAGTGGTGCGGATAACGGAAACGGTGTTGCATATGAACCTCTTTATGCCGGTCAGACATACACATTAACGGAGATCTTTACGGAAGCCGGGTATCTTGGATTGAACGGTCCTGTTACGATCAAAGTAAGCGGCGATGAGAATGCACCGTTTACCATCTCCAGCCCGTATGTGACGGCACAGTGGGACAGTACTTATAATGTCTGGATCTTTAACGTAACGAACGTGGAAGAGAAGGATATTACTATCGTAAAGGCCTTCAATGATCCGCTGATCAACCAGCGTACATTTAAGTTCGCATGGAGCTATAGATATGACAGCAATCGCGATAACTCTATCGATCCCGATACAGAGATCTTCAGCGGAGATTTCACACTGTCGCCTATTTCCGGATCTTCTGCTTCCACCCGCCTCAGCATTCCGGTGGGCGCGACAGATCTGGTCGTAACTGAACTTCACGAGAATGCTTCGAGTACAAATCAGTATAAGTGGGTCGAAGATGCTTACGATACCACTCGTCAGTTTAACAATGGAACGGTGACAAAAGGCTATGATTATACGATCGGGCATGTGACAGACGAAGCGACGATCACATTTACCAATACCCGAAAGACGGTAGATGTAACCGTGAAGAAAGAGGTCGTCGGTGAGGGAGGGACCTTTGATTTCGAGGCTCTCCTGAGCTACAGCACAGCAATCGGAAATTATACCTTGAACAGTAACGGAACGGCTCTGATCACGGGCACTGACGGTAAAGCAGTCTTTAGCCTGTCTCCTGCGAAGAACGGTGAAGATACTATCGTTCTGACAGTGCCTTACGGAGCATATCTGACGGTTACTGAAACCTCGACGGGACCCTACACAACTGCGGTACAGGTCGGAACAGAGGCGCAGGCGGCAAATCTGACCACGGGTCAGCTGACGATCACGGAAGATACCACTATTACTTTCACCAATAGTGAAGTAACGATCGCTCCGACAGGTTATGAGGCAGAAAGTACTCCTTACATGTGGATCTTCCTGCTGAGTCTTATGATCCTGATCGCCATGAACTTTCCGTTCCTGTATCTGCGAAAGACAAAGAAAAAAGAAGATCAATAAAGTTTCGCGCAAAAGAATGGTATGTAGATCTTCAGATGTGTGCTATTATTAGATAAGCTATGAAATCTAAGAAAGCGAGCATCGCCATGAAAGAGAGAACACCTTTAGTCACACATATCTTTACGGCAGATCCTTCTGCACATGTTTTCAACGGAAAGATCTATGTCTATCCGTCCCACGATATCCCGCATGACGGCGAAGATAACGACGATGGCGACGAGTATAGAATGGAGGACTACCACATTCTTTCTCTGGACAACCTCGATGCTGACTGCGTCGATAACGGCGAAGCTCTCCACATGAAAAACATTCCTTGGGTCAGCAAACAGATGTGGGCTCCGGACTGCGCATATAAGAACGGTAAGTATTACCTTTATTTCCCGGCCCGCGACAAAGACGGCATCTTCCGTATCGGTGTTGCCGTATCGGATAAGCCGGAAGGTCCTTTTGCACCGGAAGACAACTATATCGAGGGTTCTTACAGTATCGACCCGGCAGTGCTCGTAGATGACGACGGACGTTCTTATATATACTATGGCGGTCTTTGGGGCGGCCAGCTCGAGATGTGGCAGACAGGTAAGTTCGATGAGAACACACCTCGTCCGGTCGGAAAAGACAAGGCACTCGGACCGATGTTCGCAGAACTCAATGACGACATGAAGTCCTTTAAGACCGAGCCGAAGCACCTGGAGATCCTGGATGAGAACGGAAATCCGCTTCTTGCCGAAGATGAGGACAGAAGATACTTCGAAGGTCCTTGGATGCATAAGTACAATGGTCTTTACTACCTCTCTTATTCGACAGGTACGACCCATTATCTCGTATATGCGACATCCGAGAATCCGGACGGTCCGTTTACATACAGAGGTCGCATCATGGAGCCGGTCATCGGCTGGACGACGCATCACTCGATCGTGGAGTATCAGGGCAAGTGGTATCTGTTCTATCACGACTGCGAGCTCAGTAACGGCATCAACCACCGCCGCTGTGTAAAATATACCGAGCTCAAGTACAACGAGGACGGCACGATCCAGACCATCAAACCTTACGAGAAATAAAAGCGGATTATCAGGCTTTCTTTTCCGGCTGCGGGCGCTGGGGTTTGTCCTGGAGTTTGTCCTGGAGTTTTAAGATGATCAGCGCGAGTTCTTCGGCATTCCTTATGTTCCGAAGAAAGATCTTTTTACCATTATACGGGTATAAGATCAGGTGTGCGTAGCGGAACAGTTTGGTGCCGATTGTCGCTCTGATCTCGACGTCTTTGATTTCGGAAAGAGAGATCTCGATCCTTCGGTTGGAAGGGAGAAAACGGTAGATCTGGCCGTAAACACGGAACTTCGTGACGAAGACCAGTGTGCAGATCCTCGCCAGGAGGGCAGTTGCGAAGCCGAGAAATGAAATAATCCAGAACCCGAATGCCAGAAGGCCGATCATGCGCCCGGTGCGTGTGGTCATGTCGGTAAAAAAATACAGAAATCCTAAGAAGCAGCTTAAGAAAAGATCAGCAAATACGGGGATCAGGGACGATCTCAGATAAAACAGGATCGAATTGTCCTTGTCGTTTCTCTTTTCAATGGGTTCGAATTTCATAATGCACTATATGGTGGCGCCGACCGCCGCCCAGAGTTCCTCATATTTCTTCTCGTATTCTTCGGAAGAATAGTATACTTCCAATTGCGCGAAAGTCGCTTCGTCCGGGTAGTAGCACGGGTTGCCGGTGATCTTCGGATCAAGCATGGCGCGTGCTGCGGTGTTCGGGGTGGAATAACCGACGAACAGGCAGTTCGCAAGAGCGACGTTCGGATCGTACATGTAGTTGATAAAAGCATGCGCACCGTCCACGTTCTTGGCATTGGTGGGGATGCACATCATGTCGATCGACCAGTTACTTCCGCTCGGCAGGACAAAGCGGATGTCGACATCATCGCTCTTGCCGAGTTTCTTGACACGTTCTTCGATAACGCGGTGATCGCCGCTCCAGCCGACCGATGCAACCAGATCGCCGTTGGCCATTTTGTCCTTTAAGTTATCGATGCCCAGCGCCGGAGAGACACGCATCTTCTGATCGATCAGGGCTTCCTTTGCTTTCTCAAGTTCGTCGTCATCGATGGAGTTGATGCTGTAGCCGCAGTAGTTCAAAGCGACGCCGATGGATTCTCTCATGCTTCGGTACATGCCGATCTTTCCCCGATACTGCTGATCGAAAAGCACTCCCCAGATCTCTTTCGGATCGGTGGTGTCTTCGGAAATATCCACGCGGTTGGCATCGTAAATGAGACCGACCGTGCAGTAAAGGTACGGAATCGCGTAATTGAGCATGCCGTCGTTGATCGCTTTTTCCGTGGAATAAGTGACGGAGCGGAACATCGGGTCCATGTATTTTTCAACATTCGGGAGTTTGTTCCAGTCGAGGTCGCGCAGTTTGTTTTCGCGCAGAAGACGCGTCACCATGTATTCGGAAGGAATGATGACGTCATAGGAATTATCAAGGTTCGGGTACATGTCTTCGTTATCTTCGAAAGTCCTGTACACGACCTTATACTTCGGATAGGTTTTTTCGAAATTCGTGATCGTATCTTCCGCGATAAAATCGCCCCAGTTGTAGATGACCAGCTCGTGGCGGGAATTACAGCCCGTCAGAACAGAAGCGGACGAGATCAATGCCAAGGATAACCCCCAAGCTGCGATGCGACGCGGCAATCCGAAAAACTTTTTCACTAAAATACTCCTCCTGAATCGATTCAGGGAAAAGAACTACCCGATCAACACGCACATTATAACATAAACCATTGCAATTTCACGCGGAAGAGATTATCCTATTTGGTGCTGCGATGTTTCTGCCATAAGTTTTTTGCAGAACAGGCATTGATCGAAAGTAAAGGAATCGAGGTCTGGTAATGGGCGAAGAAGAAAGAAAAGGCCGTCATCTTATCACCGAAGCGAAGCGTGTTGTCGTGAAAGTCGGTACATCTACGATCACGTACGAGAACGGTCGTATGAACATGCGCAATATCGACCGTCTGGCAAGAGCGATCGCAGACCTCATGAATTCCGGAAGAGAAGTCGTACTTGTCACATCCGGTGCGATCGGCGTCGGAGTCGGCTGCCTGGATCTGCCGGAGCGTCCGAGCGAGATGCGCGATAAGCAGGCAGTTGCCGCTGTCGGACAGTGCGAGCTCATGAATGTTTACAGCCGCTGCTTCGCGGAATATTCCCGAGTCGTTGCCCAGATCCTTTTGACGAAGGACGGCATCGACGATCCGATCACAAGAACAAATATCAGTAATACCATGGAGGCCCTGATCGAAAAGGGCATCCTGCCGATCGTTAACGAAAACGATACCGTATCCACGGCCGAGATCCCTCATGCAGGCACATTCGGCGATAAC